>JADHOE010000023.1 GCA_016779165.1 Candidatus Margulisiibacteriota bacterium
CCCCAACACCAACAAACATTTCTACAAAATCTGAGCCCGATAAACTAAAGAATGGCACATCCGCTTCGCCAGCAATGGCTTTTGCAAGCAATGTTTTACCCGTGCCAGGGGGCCCCATAAGCAAGGCCCCTTTAGGTATTTTCGCCCCAATATCACGAAACTTTTGCGGCTTCTTTAAAAACTCAACAATTTCTTTTAATTCTTCTACTGCCTCATCCACGCCGGCAATATCTTTAAACGTTACTTTTTGTTTATTGTCTTTTTTCTGCCAGGGTGTGGCTCGGCTTTTTCCGAACGACATAGCCTGGCTACTGGCACCTTGCGCGGATCGAAAAATAAAAAACCACAATGCACCAATTAAAATAAATGGAAACAAGGCCTGAAAAAACAAGCTTAAGAACCACCCGGAATCGGTTGGGTTCACGCTAATCTCAACGTTTTTTTCTTTCAGTTCTTCCACCAAGTTGGGATAATCCAAATAATATGACTTGAATGATTTCCCGTCTTGTGTGCTGTATTGAATCACACGGTCTGATGTCATTATTTTGACGGTTTTGATTTGACCATTATCAAGTTCATTTAAAAATTGAGAAAAATTGATTTGTTGGGCCTGTTCCGGCTTGGACATGGTGGCTGTAACAACTGAAATAGCAAAGAAACTAAAAAACAGGTACCAAACTATGGATCGCCAATCTTTTTTTTTGGGTCGTTTCTTTTTTGCCATACCCCAATAGTATAGAATGCGCTAAGAAAACACAATCGGATGCTACGAAAAGGCCGCGACCTTCACCACATCCTCTCCTTTTACCTCAAAGAAACCGACATTGACCCTTAAATTCAAATCCACATCCAATACTTGGCCCACCACATTTGGTTCAATGGGCACCTGCCGGTTTTTTCGATCAAATAACACCACAAAACTCACTTTTTTTGGGCGCCCATAATCAAATATTGCATTTAAGGCTGCGCGTGCTGTGCGCGCCGTTGATAGTACATCATCGAACAACACCACATGTTTGCCATCCAAATTATTTACGGTGTTGGCATTGGTGAACACCGACATGTAATCTTTTTGCTTGGATAAGTCATCCCTATACAATGACACATCCAGCTCCATTACAGGGGAATCGATGAGCATCGATTGCTGCTTTAGCTTGTGTTGAATGCGTTTTGCAAAAAATACACCATTGGTCAAAATACCAACAAACACAATGTCATCGGGGCGTTGGCCTCGCAATAAATCAACCACATTAACCCCCACCCGCTGCAACACAATGGCCAAGCCATCGGCATCAAACAATGGGGTCACAACACCCCCTTGGTGGATGGCACACCCGATCGGCGAGGGTCCACTTGAGTAGCCTCATCAAGGGCACGGCCAAAGCCTTTAAACAATGCTTCTATCACGTGGTGCAAATTGCCTTTATGGGGCCAACTCACATGCACATTAATACCAGCATTGTGAACAATTGCCCGAAAGAATTCTTCCACTAGCTCGGAATCAAAGGCACCCACTTGCTGAACGGGCAATGGGTCCATTTTCAAAAAAGGGCGCCCCCCAATATCGATGGCCAAGGTGCACAAAGCATCGTCCATTGGAAACATCCCAGACGCATACCGGCGAATACCAGTCGCATTGCCCAGCGCTTGCTTGATGGCTTGCCCCAAACAAATCCCAACATCCTCCACCGTATGATGCGCATCCACATGCAAATCCCCAGTCACCTTTAACGCCAAATCAAAGAGCCCATGAACGGCAAATAATTCCAACATATGGTCAAAGAAACCAATGCCCGTTGAACTATCACAGCTCCCTGAGCCATCCAAATTAAAGGTTAATTTAATTTGAGTCTCCGATGTATTCCGTTCTATCGATGCCAATCGTTCCATGTGTGTATCCTCCTAAAATAATGCTCGTTGGTTTGGTTGAGCCACCTGAACCCCCATGTACTCATACCCCAAAGGGGTGGCCATGCGGCCCTTTGCGGTTCGGTCAAGAAACCCTTTCTGCAATAAATAAGGTTCAATGACATCTTCCAATGTTTCTGACTCTTCCGACATGCTAGCGGCGAGGGTATCCACCCCAACTGGGCCGCCAGAAAACTTATGAATGATTGTTTCCAAATACCGCCGATCATTTTGATCAATGCCCATGGCATCAATCCCCAAGGCATCAAGTGATGCCGTCACATTGTCTTTGGTAATGTCACCCGATGCATACACCTGAGACCAATCCCTTACACGCTTTAATATGCGATTGGCTATTCGTGGGGTACCCCGAGACGCTTGCGCAATTAAGGTTGCCGATTCTTTGCAAATACTGGTGCCCAATAAATGCGCGGACCGAGACACAATCTTTGATAGTTCAGTGGCATCGTAAAATTCAAACTTTTCAATAATGCCAAACCGATCCCGCAAGGGCGCGCTCAATGCACCCGCCCTGGTGGTTGCCCCAACCAATGTGAATGATTCTAAATTTAATCGAATGGATCGGGCTGCGGGCCCTTTCCCAATAACAATATCCAATTCAAAATCCTCCATGGCAGGATACAGCACCTCTTCAACGGAACGATTCAATCGATGAATTTCATCAATAAACAAAATATCCCCTTGCTTTAGATTGGTTAAAATGGCGGCCAAATCTCCAGGACGCTCAATTGCTGGGCCGGAGGTAATTTTAATGTGGCCATCCATTTCATTGGCAATAATGTTTGCAAGCGATGTTTTACCCAGACCAGGGGGGCCATAAAATAGCACATGCTCCAAGGATTCGTTTCGGTGTTTTGCGGCTTTAATAAACACACTTAAATTTCGCCGCAGATTATCTTGGCCAATAAAATCGTCCAATACTTTTGGGCGAAGCGAAAACTCTTTCTCATCACTCACTTGCTCATTGGGGTCGTAAAACCGGGTTTCTTCTATCATTTATAAATCTAATATATCATATAAATCACAATGAATCAGAGCCAATTGAGCCAACACACTGCCGTCCACCATATTTTAAGCCAACAGATGACTAAAAACAGGCTCCCACACACCACATTAATTTATGGGGAATGTTTAAATAGCTGCTTTAAGACATTGCCCATCATTACCGAAACCATACTACACAAAGCATTGCCACATGACGTTCCCCCAAGCCATGATATTCAAGAGCCCCTGGAAGATGTCTTGGTCCTAAACAGTGACACTAGCATTAAATTAGAGCAACTAAAATCGTTGTTCAAACGCATTCAGTATGGGCCATCAAATTCACCATACTTAATTGCATTTATTCACCCCATCTCCCGCTTATCCTCGAGTGCCATGCATGCCTTGCTAAAAACCATTGAAGCACCCCCAGACAACACCTTGTTTTTTTTGACAGCACAAAACAAACACACGATTATGCGTACAATATGCTCCCGTGCCCAACACATTCATGTACCAGAATCCCAGACTGAAAAATCCAACAGTATTAACCAATGGATTGCTGCCATTGAGGAACGCATTGCTTATGAATGCCCACGCCAGTTTTTTGCCCGTTCGTCATTTGAAAAAACGATTTATATTCAATCCCTACCCAATGACGCGGCCACAATCAGCGACCTGCTTCGCATTTGGCAATCCCAACTTTTCATGGCATTTCAAACCCTCTCAAAAAAAGAGTTGATTTTTTTAGAAAAAATCATCGAAATAATTTCAAAACTCCCGTATAATGTGAATGGAAAATTGCACTTATTGCATGCTTCTTTATTCGGAAATGTGGAGGATCTACAATGACAAGTCAAAAAAAACGCAAAGGTGAATCCATTGATTCATTGTTGCGAAAGTTCAAACGAAAAATCAAAAATGAAGGCACCTTAAAAGAACTCAGAGAACGTGAGTACTTTGAAAAACCATCTGAAACCAAAAAAAAGCGATTGAAAGCTGCGGTTAGCCGTACACGCACTGAACAAAAACAAAACGAATTGACCTAAATGATTTCAAAATGGTGGACGTTGGCGATTGTTGACCGCTACCTCATTAAGGAATTCTTAGGCCCTTTTTTATTTTCCTTGGCCGGCTTTGTGATTATAGGGCTGGTGGATTACATATTTGCCTATGTGGATTGGTTTGTAAACTCCGGGGTATCCCTTGGAGTTATTTTGCGATTATTGATTTATAAGATTCCCGCCATTATGGTGATGTTTTTGCCAATGTCGACTATATTTTCAGTAATGTTGTTGCTGGTTCGAATGGCCAAGGACAACGAGCTCACCATTATTCGAACATCTGGAATTAAAATTTTTCGGGTATTAATTCCCATCATGCTGTTGGGTGTTGGGGCATCCTTGGTTTCATGGGCAACCAATGAAACCATTAGCCCGTGGGCCAACCAAGTATCCGACCATTTAATACAAACCATTATAAAAAAACGCCCCCCACCAACAATAGTGGACAACGTTTTTTTTAAAGAGTCTGGCAATCGTTTTTTGTACATTGATCATGTGGACGTATCCACTGGTGAAATGTACGATTTATTAATCTTTGAAAAATCAGCGGACCCGTTTCCCAGATTAATTACCGCAAAAAAGGCACTTTGGGATGAATCCAATTGGTATTTGCGCCAAGGGTTTATTCATGAAATTAACCCATCTGGAGACATTGAATATATATCACGTTTTGACACCACCACGATTCATTTGGTTCGTGATTTATCGTCGTTTTATAACCAAAATAAAACACCTAGCCAAATGGATTCTGACGAACTAAAAACAAAAATTGACAATCTAGACAAAGGTGGCATTAACACCCACAGTCTAAAAATTGAGTATCACCTTAAAGCAAGTCTGCCAGCGGCATGCTTTATTTTTTGCTTGATGGGCACCACATTTTGCATTTTATTTGTTCGAACAGGAAAGGATTGGTGGGGGGTTATTTGGGCGATTGTTACCGTGGTGTTATTGGTTGGCTTTTATTTCTTTTTAATGGCCACCTTTCGTGCCATAGGAAAAAAAGGCGTGTTGCCACCGTTTGCCAGCGCTTGGATTCCAAACCTACTATATTTCATTCCCTGCACAGGAATTATTATTTACGATGGGTATAAACGATGACCCCATACGCCATTGCCCCAAAAAAAGCGCAGCCATTAAAGCACATTGAACTGGGAAAAACTTTGGTTAGTAAAGGGCTTTATAACGATGCCTTTGATCACTTTAAAAAAAGCATTGAGGCAAATACCGATTGCGCCATTGATATTTTAATTTACCTATACAAACAAGAATCCAACAAGCACCACCCCATTGATATTCAATTAATTTCAGCCAAAGTATACATTCAAATCAACGCATACCAAGAAGCATTCGATATTTTCAACGATATTTTGGAAGAGTTTCCCGATAATGAAGCCACGTATGAGGCATTGGCAAAGCTGATGGTAAAAAAACCATTGCGCTCAAAAATTAAACAGTGTTTTGAATTTGCTGTTGCAAACAATATTTACTTTCCTGTTATAATTAGTGTTCTTCCAAAACTGTACCTGGAAGAAAAAAATTACAGTCGCGCCATTGATTTTTACCATACTCTAATTTCGATGACCCCCAGAGAAACCTCATATTACAAAGTATTATCTGAACTTTACTTTAGAAAACGAGATTATGAATCTGCTAGCCAGATCTTGCATGACCTTTTGGATATTGCGCCATCGAAATCAGAAGAGCTGATTGAACCCATCAAACAAATTATTCAAAAAATTCCCAGGCACCCTGTGATTCGCATGCTTTATTCAACCGTGCTCTTTCGAGCATTCAAGCCCATTGAAGCCTGCAAAGAGCTGGCCACTTTGGTACTGCACCACCCCAACAAACGAAAAGCAGCGATAGCCGTATTAAAAAATCAAAATGAGGCGTTTCCACAAACCCCGGACTTGCTGCACCTACTGGCCAAATTAATGATTGAATCAGAGCTATATACAGAAAGCCTAAAGTACATACAACTAATGATTAACTTATCGCCCACGCATAGTGATAGTTGCTTGCTTTTGATGCAAAAAATTATTAAATTGTATCCCAATCATTTGTTGGCATTGGAGTTGATTGGCACGGTGTACTTTCAACAGGAGAATAACCTACAGGCACTGCACTATTTTCATCAATGCATCAATGCGTGTGAGACTGCATTTGAGTTTAGCTTCATTGATAATATTAAGGCCATGCAACAAAATATAACGGATCCGGCTTACCCACTGGCCACATTATTGTTGGCAAAAACCCACATAAAAGCCAAGGCATGGGACGAGGCATTGGCACACATTGATTTGCTAATTGGCACCTCTGAAGAAACCGAAGGGGTTCTGTTAAAAGTAACCATACTCAACCAACAACGAAATTCCCTTCAGGCATTGCCAATTATTGAATCGTTGCTGTCTAAACACCCGTACCATTGGAATGTCCACTCTGAAATGCAAGCCACGTTATTGGCGCATTATGCAAATCAACGTGACGATTTATCGAAGAATTCAGATGGCAGTCACACGCTTCTGGCATTGGGGAGCACGCATTTAATGATGACGAACACCAAAGCCGCGATTGATGCCTTGCAACAAATCGCCCCATCTTCCGAGGACTACACAAATGCTCAGCGCATGCTGGCCCGATGTTTTTTTGAACAATCCCGATTTGATTTGTCCAATCAAATGTTTGCACGAATGATAAAGCAAACCAATGACCCCCAGGTGCTTAAAGAATGCCATTATTGGAAAGGCTTATCGGATTTACTGTTAAGCAATGACAGTCAGGCGCTTGCTGCGTTTGAGACCATTGCTACCTACGATCAACATTACCTTCATACAGAATCGGTGTTAAAAAAACTACGAGCAAACCAGTTTTTAAATCATGGGGGCTTTGTGTTGGTTGGTGCGCAAACATTTTTGCAATCACCAAAAAAGATACAGCTTGCCATTCGAAAAAATCATTTTTCAAGCCAACGAAAAAAACACCATGAATTTGAAGTGATTGGGTTTGCTCAATCTTACAATGACGAAGGCTGCAAACAAATCATAAAGCAACAATGTCGGGCAGGTGAAGAATCGTTTAAATTGGCCATTCAAATGGACCCAAAATTCCACATCCCTTACGTGAACTATGCCTTGCTGCATGCCATTGAAAACAATAGCAATGCTGGCTTAGAGCTGTTATCACAGGCTGAAGCCATCACCACCAGTTGCCCATTTTTATTTTACGCAAAAGCCCTGTGCTTTATTCAAAAGAAAGACCCTGAATCGGCCATGCGCTGCATTCACCAAAGCATCAAGTTATCACCGAAAGAAGGAATTTTTTATTTGTCCCTGGGGGACTTATTTTACCAGCAGCGCCAGGTTGAAATGGCCATTACGTACTGGAAAAAAGCAGCACAAAACATTGAGTATTACCATTGGATTCAACAACGGTACCGGGCCAAACATTTCAATGCGATTTCTGTTGACTACTGGGTATCGCCAGAAATGCTATCATTAAGTTAATGGTTCAATGGATGGTTAATCAACACTGGCGTGCGTGTTTCGCCAACTAGGACGTTTTATTTGAATACCAAAGCCTTGGTTTATGTATCTGTATTTCTTAAAGAATGGGCACCCTTTCAATGGGTTCCATTGGCACTGGCCATGTTTGGTATCGTATTCAATGCAATACCTGCAATGGCTGATAAAATAACCGTTCGTGGCGCGGACATTGTATACAACGATACACTTGAAACCATGGTGGCATCGGGAAATGCCGAGCTGATTCACCCACAATTCAAAGTATTTGCTGACCGCATTACATACAATAAAAAAACACAGCTTATAACAGGCGACAATAACATTGAGCTAATTCAACAAAACCAAGTTATTTTATCTGATTCCTTTGCATACAATGCCAAAACCAATGAAATGGCCATTAACCAATTACTTCTGGAATTAACCACCGAAAAAAACCAACAATTTTTTGCCAAAGCCAATGAGTTTTCGGACCATGGCACCGTAAAAAAAGGGAAAAAAGGGCGACTTACCACCTGCAGCTTTGACCCGCCCCATTATTATTTAGAGGCGGATTCGTTTACCATTTACCCCGACAGGCGGATCATTGGTCAAAATGTAACCTTGGTTAACCCGGTATTGTTTCTGCCCCTGGGGTTTTGGTCCCCGGCATATATTTTTGAGCTTGGAAAACGAAAAGTCATTTATTTAATGCCAGTGATGGGCACCAATATCATTGAGGGAGGCTTTCTAAAAAATCAAATTGATTATGTGCTCAATGATTATTGGACGGGGGAAGGTTATATTGATGTCCTTAGCAAAAAAGGCCTTGGAATGGGCACCCGTTTAAATTATACGAACTACGACAATATGGACGGGGACCTGTATTACTATGGGGTATCTGATACCGAATACAATACTAAGGAATGGAATCAAACATTGAAACTCAGCGACGAAAATACACTTTCCACTCATATTCAATCAAAAAACATGTACTTAATTAATGGCGGGGTCGCACGCTCCGATGCTCACCACATTAAATTTGAAAAAGAGTCCATTGACGCAACCCACAAAGCCAGTTACGAATTTAACCAATCCCACCAAAGCAGCATTAAGCCAAAAACATATCGCATGAATTACTCCAATCGATCCGACTCAAACGATTCCATTGAACTCAACATTAATCATTCAGAAACAGCCATTAATAGTGATTCAATTACAGTTAGAAATCAATCAAAAATTGGGTATGATGTATCCAATACCAATAGCGTCAGTTATTATCAAAAAGAGATGGCTGCCAATGATTTAAGAAAAGAGTCATATTTAAAGGTCAACCATGGCTTTTCCAAAACCATTGATAACGTTGGTCGCGTGAATGCTGCATTTGATTATTACTTTGATACCGATAATGATACGGTAACAGAAGATGTCCGAAACCATATTGTTCAAAAAGTTCCAGAAATTGACCTTAGCTTAAACCAATACAAATTAAATTCTGAGTGGCATATTCGCCAAACATTTCAATACGGGTACTATGATGAGGCGTATTTTATTAGCAGCTTAAATAAACAACGGCGATTTTCTGGGTCACGATTGAGCACCACTCAATCACTGAATGGGAATTATGAGTTTGATTTTTTAAATGGGGAATTGGGAATTGATTCATCGTACACCCAATATTATTATTCCACATCGGATCAAACCTACACACTTGGAATAAACAGCTCGTACCAAACGGACGCCTTTTCTTTTTTAAAAACCAACACTAGCCACACCAGAAAATGGGGCCCAAAACAAGGAAATACCCCATTTTATTTTGACGAACGCGACATTACAGAAAAAAATGAACTTACTGAAACCATTACACTTTATGCCTTATCGCCAGACAAATACGCCTTTTCTTATTCCACAGGGTATAACTGGATTGTAGATTACCAACTGGACAATATATTTCAACTCTTAATTCGACCCAACCATGTGTTTAATGCTGTGTTTAGAACCACCTACTTGCTCCGTCAAAAAAGGTACTCAAATTTGGTGAGCAATTTTGAATACCGGCCATCCAAATTATTTAACACCAATATTCAAGCCAATTACGATTTGAATGAGGGGGAACTGATTAGCTTGAATCATATGGTATCAGGAAGCACCAGCCGACAATGGGAAAACCGTTGGATATTTAGTGCTTACTTTACCTATGCCCCAAAATATAAACAAAATTACCAACTCCAAACATTAACATTAACCAAAGATCTTCATGAGCGAAAGCTTACCCTAATGTACAATAGAGTATTGGAAGAATTTCGATTCCAATTCACCATTAATGCGTTTCCAGAAAATACATTTGGGTTTACAAACAATAAATATGAATCATTTCGATTGGAAGGCGTTTTTGATGATGAATCTGTTCAACGTTAAGCAAATCATTGGAATTGACAGGCTGATTTTATTGTTGCCTGCGCTGCTCGTCCTGTGGTTGGCTGGCTGTGCGCATACAGCAACACTCAAAGAATCAGCGGGGGCAGAAATAACGTTTCAAATTTCATTTGGATCTTCCCCACAACAATCCACAATTGATTATTATATTGTGTACAGCACCACCACCTTTGACTTAAATACAAATGCGAACAACAATTATTTTTTTATTCCTGGCAAATCATACGATCAAACCAGTATAGATACCGCCAGTGGAAGCAAAGGGCTCAATTACTTTTACTCGAATTTCTTTCAGTATTGGGACGGGGTAATCGATCTTCAAATCAATAATATTCAGATGACAAAAGGCCCTTTTTTGGACGAAAATGCGCATTATGCTTACAGTTCCACAAATTTATCCGTATCCAATTACACAGTGGATGGCTCGACCTTGAGCGTTACCATCCCAATTTCAAGTTTGGGAGTATCAGGAAACAACCTGTACTTTTCGATTGTCACATCAGAAGGGCATGATATAAACAATACCTTGGACGTGGTGCCCGACACTCAATTCATTGAACTGATTTCAAATCGACCCGCTTTAAATGGAGAGAATGTCGGATCGCCCTTTACACCAGGCAATCCTGCTGGAGAAATTAAATCATGGCTAATTACCGTTCAGTAATATCAGCCATCACAATGGCAGTGGCGTATCAATTTGCATGGCCATTGGGCGCATTCGGGCTTATACCTATGTTTAGTGGGCCGCTAAAAAAACGCCATTTTTTTATTTGGGGCATCGTTTACATGGGCGTGCTGCATCTATTTTTTCTGCAATTGGCCGATGACACCCATGTGGCCGTGGCCATAATTTTGTACATGTTAACCAGTATTTATTTCGGCTGCTTTTATGGCATAGGGGGGCTGGCATTGCGTGCCATTCAACTAAAAACAGGGGTCGCATGGTGGTGGTTTACCCCAATTACCTTCCCAATTTTTGAGTGGGCAAAAGCCATTGGCCCCTATGGCAATCCTCATGGCGACTTTGGCTTTATTCCAGCAGCAATTGCCCACCATATTCCATTGTATGGCGTTGTTGGCCACCCAGCAATTGGCATGCTGATTATACTATTAAACGTACTAATCTACTTGGCATTTTGTCAGCGCACCTATGCCAAACATTCGGCGGTTATTGTACTGTTAATTTTAACGACCATGGGTGGCGTCTCAAGCCCAAACACCCCAAGGCATGAACAACCCATTCATGTGATTCAAACCGGTGTTGACCAGCACAAAAAACAAACCCATTCAGCCTGGTCATCATTGGAACAAGCATACCTTGATCAACTGAGCACCCTAACCAATGGCATTGCGATTATGCCGGAAACCATTCTTCCAACCACCATTTCAAACCGACCATTGTTTGATCATCTTCAGCACCTCTCAAGCCATAAAAAGATTGACATTTTATTTGGTACTTTCATCGACAATGACTTCAATGGTGCGGTGATGATGCGGCCCAATAACAGGCGTCAAACATATAAAAAGCAACAACTCATGCCATTTGGCGAAGTGCTGCCGTTGGGTTGGCTGTTACGGGCCATTATTCCCAGCGAATGGCTGCTCAATGATTTTAAACGAGGCCCTTACCCAGTGATTATGACCACAGACACAATCCCAATTCGCCCCATTATTTGTTTGGAAGGAATATACGCGCGGTTTTACCGAATGCCCCCCACTGGGATGGTGGCCATTTTAGCAAACAATGCCTGGTTTAATCATAGCCAGGCAGGCGCCAAACTAATTCAATTTGCTCGCGTGCATGCGGCACAACATCAGGTGCCAGTCGCATTATCTGCCAATTATGGTGAATCTGCCATTATTGATTCAACGGGGCGCTTAATGCAACATCACAACCACCATACCAATGCCATTTTAACGGACACAATTGTATCCAACCAGCAGGCATCCATTCATGCCCGTTGGCCATGGCTGGGGGTCTGCCTGATCACTGGGCTTTGGGCACTATTGATGTTTCGAATAAGGGGGCGGCTGGATTTGTAATTTAAGCCATCATTGGATATTATTTTTTTTATGTCGTTGATGGACCAACTCAATACTATTGACCACGATTTAAATGAAACCATGACCACATTGGCCACCATTGAAGAAATCGTCCAAGCAAAAGAATCAGTGTTTGGGAAAAAAGGGTCGCTCACACAAATCATGAAACAATTTCGCGATGCCTCAACCGAGGATCGCCCGTTACTTGGCCAAAAGGTCAACCAAATCAAGGCCAAATACTTGAATGCCTTTGACCATCAGATCAGGCGGCTAGAAAAACAACAGCTTGATGAACAACTAATGAGCGAATCGGTGGATATATTTTTGCCCGGCACCCGACCACTCATGGGCGGACTTCACCCCATTCGCCAAGCTGAAAAAGACCTTATTTCAGCGTGTGAGTCCTTGGGATTTTCCATGGTTAAAGGGCCCATTATTGAAGATACCTTTCATAATTTTGAGGCCTTGAATATTCCAGACACCCATCCGTCTCGTGACATGCATGACACCTTCTACTTAAATAACCACCATGTGCTTCGAACCCATACATCATCAGTTCAAATTCGGCACATGCTCAAAACCCCACCCCCGCTTAAAATGCTGTCATCTGGCCCAGTGTTTCGCTGTGATTCTGACCGCACCCACTCACCGATGTTTCACCAAATGGAAGGCCTTTATGTGAACCACAAGGTTACTCTACCGGAGCTTAAATACACATTGGATGCCTTGCTCAAAACCTTTTTTGAAGATGACCACCTGATTCGATTTCGATCCAGTTATTTCCCATTCACAGAGCCATCGTTTGAGGTGGACATTCAATTTAAAAAAACGGGGGAATGGATGGAGGTATTGGGCGCTGGCATGGTGCATCGCAATGTGTTTCGTTCTGTTAACTACAATCCCGATGACGTATCCGGGTTTGCGTTTGGTTTGGGGATTGATCGATTGGCCATGCTAAAATACGGTATCGAGGACATTCGTGCATTTTATGAAAATGATACCCGGTTTTTACGGCAAGGAGCCCCATGTTAATTTCCCTGAATTGGTTATCTGAATTTTGCACATTCCCCAATGCCGATGCGCTTGTCAATGATTTAAACCGCATTGGTTTCGAAGTGGAATCTGTTGAGCATAAGGGAACAGAACTTGCATCGATTATGGTTGGCCAAATTAGAGAAATACAGCCTCACCCAGATGCCGATCGATTGCAAATCACCCAAGTGAATATTGGGTCAGACACTGTTCAAATCGTAACAGCTGCAACCAACATTTCGGTGGGTGACAAAGTCCCTGTTAGCCTGCCAGGCGCCACTTTATCCGGCGGACTTCAAATTAAAAAAGGGAAGCTGCGCGGGGTGGCATCCAATGGCATGATGTGCTCAGCAGTTGAATGTGGGTTAACGGATTCTTCGCCTGGCATTTGGGTATTGCCACCGGACACCCCAGTGGGCGTGGATTTTATTGACCACGCCGAATTGCATGATACCATTTTGGACATTTCCATTTTACCC
The DNA here is from genome assembly GCA_016779165.1 of Candidatus Margulisiibacteriota bacterium. Taxonomy (GTDB): domain Bacteria; phylum Margulisbacteria; class Marinamargulisbacteria; order UBA817; family UBA817; genus UBA817. Next base: position 13,465 of record JADHOE010000023.1, read on the forward strand.
AATCGAGGCGATGCATTAAGCTACATTGGCCTGGCCAGGGAATGCCATGCACTTTACGGGCAGGTCCCCACGCCTGCAGCAAAGGGCGTTGTGCCCCATAAACCAACACCCCCCATTACTTGTACCATTGACGCCGACTTCTGTCGGTATTATCGGGCACAAAAAATTAGTGGCATTTCCAATACCCATACCCCACTAACATTTCAAACCCGATTGTATTACACGGGGTTTCGCCCACTGCATTGGATTGTTGATGTGACCAATATTGCAATGTGTGAAACAGGTCAGCCCATGCATGCCTTCGATGCGAGAAATGTATCAGACATTTCGGTAACCTGCGCGAACGGGGGCACCATTGAATTATTGAATGAAAAAACAGTCGACCTACAACCGGGACTGCCCATTATTGCGTTAAACAGCACGCCATCGGCAATTGCCGGGGTGATGGGTGGGGTCAACCATTGCGTCACCGACACCACCACCGATATTATTTTAGAAACCGCGTTATTTGATGCCCCAACCATTCGAAAAGCCGCCAAAACATGTACCGTGCGATCTGAAAGCTCGCATCGATTTGAAAAAAATGTAGATGCATCGGGCTTAACTCACTGCATCAACCGGGTACTGGACTTATTTGGCATTGGCAGTGATATTACTGTCTATGCCCCCATTGAGGTTGGGAATGCAACTGTTGAGTCAACCACCATTAATGTCAATTACGACAATATAAACCAATTTTTAGGCACCAATTTACCCATTGATGCCATTCAATCCCAATTGCACCCGTTAGGGTTCATTTGCCACCCCAACCATGTCGAGGTTCCCAGCTGGCGAGCGTTGGACTGCCAAGAATGGCCAGACATTGCAGAAGAAATTGTTCGGTTTACAGGGCTAGACATTATTTCTCCCACGCCCATTTCTGATGCCATTCCTTTAAAAAAAGACCCGCACCACATGCGCCTTAATGCGCTTGAAGCCGACGCCGTTTCATTGGGCTTAACTCAGGTGATTCCTTTTCCTATGTGTGAAAAAAACACCCCTGAACAACCCATCATTGAAAATGCCATCACGCCCCAACTATCACAATTGCGCGCCAATGCCTTGGCATCACTGATTGGTATTGCCCAAACCAATGCGGCTCGACACCCTCAACCCTGCCGGCTGTTTTCAATTGGCCCCGTTTGGGATTCTGAATGCAACGAATCCACGCATTTTTCTGCGCTTATTCAAGGTCCGCTGCATTACCAACCCCACCTATCTGAGCACCAATGCCCCATCAATTTTTTTGATGTAAAGGGAATGGTTGAGCAATTATTAAAGCACAACAATACGCGCATCGACCGGTCCACCCACGAGGCATTGCACCCAGGCCAATCGGCTGATATTTATGTTGATGATGCAAAGATTGGGTATTTTGGCATGTTGCACCCCAGAGTTCAGCGTGCACATAAAATCAACCCATGCGGTGTCATTGAGTTTAATGTAAAGGCCCTTCTGTTATCGCCAGATATGCATTACCCCATGCCGTCAAAGTTCCCTGCCACAACCCGAGATGTTACTTACATTATGGATGCAAGTGTATCGGTGGCCGATATCTTGGCGGTGTTAAATGAAAACCAACCCAAGGAATGCCATGCCATTGTGCTTAGCGGTTACTATCAACAAAAAGAACGCTCAGACATCAATGTCACCTTTCGCATGACATATCAAGACCATCACGGGTCCTTGGAAATGGCGGCCATTAACGACGTGCACGAAACCTTTGCGGGGCACGTTGTCGATGCACTTCCCTGCCGATTTCCCTAAGCATCTCGCTTGACATGACCTTGCTTCACCGACAATTATAGTACCATGTATGAAACGCCAATGATGATTCAATACAATGAGATTAAACACCAGCATTCGGATGCCATTTTATTCTATCGATTGGGTGACTTTTACGAAATGTTTCATGATGATGCGGTGTTGGCATCAAGGGAATTGTCATTAACATTAACCGGGCGAGGAAAAGATGCGAATCGCATTCCAATGTGTGGGGTCCCCCACCATGCGGCAGAAAACTACATAACAAAACTCGTAAAAAAAGGGCACAAAGTGGCCATTTGCGAACAACTGGATGCCCCAAGCGATCATAAAGGCCCCACCCCACGAGATGTGGTTCGTGTGATTACACCAGGCACGGCACAATTGGATGGCATTCTCGATGAGTCCGCCGCCAATTTTCTAGCGGCTGTATGCCAAGGCCCAAACGGAATGTATGGCTGGGCAAAAGTGGATGTATCCACCGGGCATTTTACCTGCGACACCTTTAATTCCATTCACCAATTAATGGCTGAAATGAACCGTTGTGATGCAAAAGAATTGTTGGTTGATGATGGCTTAATGGGGTGCATTGATCACCCGGTGAAGCATGCGTTTTTCCCGTATGATCATCACCAAGCAACGGCCGCCATTTTAACGCATTTTCAAATTCAAACCGTATCGGTGTTTCAGTTGGATCACCATACCGCCGCATTTCCAGCCATTGTTGCCATTTTGAACTACCTGCAATACGCCTTAAAAGGGGCCCTTACCCATATTAAAAAAATATCGCCCATCAATCACCATTTGCACTGCTCATTCGATCAAGGTGTTATTGATCATCTGGATTTATTTAAAAAAAATACCGGCTGTTTTGTGTGGTTAAACAAAACCTATACAAGCATGGGCGCAAGAAAACTTCGGGAATGGCTTCGAACCCCATTGGTATCCGTGCCCGCCATCACCAAACGCCAACAACAGGTTGCAAAAGCCATTGGTTCTCGGTGCTTTTCAAGCTGGGCCAGCCTTACCAGAAAAACCAACGATATTGAACGATTGCTGTCAAAAATTTGTGCTAATTTTAACAACCCACACGATATGGTCGCGTTAAAAGAATCGTTAAATCAATGGCCAACTATGATTGCTTTTTTACAGGAGTTGGGGCTGGAGTACAATGACTATTGCAATCACATGCGCCAACTTTTTTCAGAAAATGGGCCATTGCTGCAACTCATCAACCAATTGAATTCGGCATTATTAACGGATGTCCCAGCCCACATACGTGAGGGCGGTTTCATTCGGCCTGGCTTCAGCGAAGCGCTGGATGAATTATGCCAATCGTTTAAAGACATTCGGGAATGGATGACCCGCTTGGAACCAACCTTACGGGATGAATTAAACATTAAGCCCCTAAAAGTGGGATTCAACAAAGTGTTTGGGTATTACATTGAAATTCCCAACTCCCACACGGACAAAGTGCCAGACACCTATATTCGAAAACAAACCCTGACGCAAGCCGAACGCTACATTACACAAGAACTCAAAGAAAAAGAAACGGTGTTGCTCCATGCAAAAGATGAGCAAGCATCCATTGAAAAAAAAGAATATGCACGCTTGGTTCAATGGGTGGTGGATAACGCCAGTGACATCCAAACGGTTGCAACCATTATTGCAGAAGTGGATGCACTAATTGCCTTGGCCATTGTGGCAAATGATAATGGCCTTAGTTGCCCCACGATCACTGATAACCAGAAAAACGAATTAACCCTTCATGATGTGTGGCACCCCATGGTGGCCAACCATGCCACACAATCGTTCATTAAAAACTCAGTGCAACTAAATGAACAGCAGCCGTTCATGCTGATCACTGGGCCGAATATGGCTGGAAAGTCCACGGTCATGCGCAGCGTGGCCATTTGTGTCATTCTTGGGCAAATGGGCAGCTTTGTTCCTGCCAGTTCCGCAACATTTAGCATTGTAAAATCACTCTTCACAAGAATTGGTGCCAACGACAACCTCAGCGACGGTCAATCCACATTTATGGTTGAAATGGTGGAAACCGCGACCATCTGCCAAAATGCCAACCACCACAGTTTAATTTTGCTCGATGAAATTGGGCGAGGCACCTCAACGTACGATGGGGTCAGCATTGCCGCAGCTGTCACCGAATATTTGGTGAACAAAGTAAATGCACGAACGTTTTTTGCCACACATTACCATGAACTGACCACCTTAAGTCAGGCGCACCCGCAAATTCAAAATGCATCCATGAGCATCAATGAAACGGGGGGGCAATTAACCTTCACGTATAAATTGGTGGCCGGTGCAGCAGAAAAAAGCTACGGCGTAATGGTGGCTAAAATGGCCGGACTTCCCATGGATATCATTCAAAAAGCCAATGAATGGCTGAATAAATTTGAAACCGATGCTCAATCGGGAACGGTTCATCAATTGCGGTTGTTTTAACCGTTGCAATTGATTGAACACCCACAAATACGCTACACTTTTTTTATGAATGCAACAGCAACTGGCCTGGACGGCCTTATTGAAATTACACCCACCATTTTTGAAGATGAGCGCGGATTTTTTAAAGAAGTCATTCACCCAAAAAAATTGGCCAATCACGGCATCAATCATCGGTTTGTACAAGTGAACCATTCCCAATCCAAGCAAGGTGTGCTGCGTGGGTTGCACTACCAATCCCCCCCATTTGCCCAGTCAAAGCTGGTGCGTTGCCTTCGTGGCTGTATTCTTGATGTGGCAGTGGACATTCGACCAAATAGCCCTACATTTGGCCTGTACCATGTCACTGAACTATCGGAAAGCAACCATAAAATGCTCTATGTTCCCATAGGCTTTGCCCATGGATTTTTAGCCCTGTCAGATTGTGACATTGAATATGCCTGCGGCGACATGTACGCTCCTCAATACGAATACGGCATTTGTTGGAACGATCCTGATATCGGTATTCCATGGCCAAATCATGGGGTTGGCCCGCTGGTATCCGATAAAGATACCCAATTACCAACCTTAGCCCAAATAAAAAACGTGCTATTTTGGTAAGGTATCTTCCACCATTTCAGACGTAAACTGAAATATGATGTCCGCCTGCTCTTTTATTTCTCGCTCAAGGCTCCATTTGGTTTCCGTTAAAAACACCAACCGCCCGCTTTTATCTTTGGCAATTTGGTGCTTTCTTCGCCGTACAAAATCGTTCAATGCAGTGGGGTTTTCGCTACTGATCCAGCAAGCCTTGGTGTAACCGAGTGGCTCAAAACGGCATTGAGCCAAATACTCATGCTCCAGCCGGTACTGAATCACATCAAATTGCAACACCCCCACCGTGCCAATGATGGGCTGATTGTCCGATTCCCTGTAAAACAATTGGGCCACACCTTCCTCGCTTAGTTGTTCCAACCCCTTTTTTAGTTGCTTTGATTTCATGGGGTCCATATTTTTTACAGTTTTAAATATTTCAGGCGAAAACGATGGAATGCCAGTGTAATGAACCAAGTGTCCTTCGGTAAGCGTGTCCCCAATTTTAAGTTGGCCAGTGTCATGCAATCCAATGATGTCACCCGGAAAGGCTTCATCAATGACCGTTTTGGCTTGCGCCATAAAAGCGGTTGGGTTCACGCTTCGAATGAGTTTTTGGGTGCGCACGTGGACGTACTTCTTTTGCCGTTCAAACACCCCAGAACATACCCTTAAAAAGGCAATTCGATCCCGATGCTTCGGGTCGATGTTGGCATGAATTTTAAATATAAACCCGGAAAATGCCGGGTCATTGGGTTCAATCTTTCCATTTGTTGTGTCTCTGGCTTTTGGGGACGGCGCAATATCAATAAAACAATCCAACAATTCTTTAACACCAAAATTGTTCAGGGCAGATCCAAAAAACACAGGTGTCACTCGGCCAGCCAAGTAATCATCAACATTAAATGGTGAATACACTTGAATCAAGTCCATGTCCTCTAGCAATTGCTGGGCCGCCTCGCACCCAATATACGATTCTAATTTTGGATCCGATAAATCTGTAATTTTAATGGTGTCGTGGGCATCTTGCTTTTGGTGAGGCTGATACAATACCAATTCTTGGCTATAAATGTTGTACACCCCTTTAAAGCTTTTGCCTGATCCTATGGGCCAACTTAGGGGGCAAATGGGAATATTTAAACTGGATTCAATGTTATCCAACACATCAATGGGTGTCATGCCATCGCGATCCATTTTGTTTATAAAGGTTATAATGGGGGTGTCACGCATGCGACATACTTCCATTAATTTATGGGTTTGAGCCTCTACACCTTTGGTTGAATCGATCACCATAATCACCGAATCCACCGCTGTTAAGGTTCGGTAGGTATCTTCGCAAAAGTCTTTGTGGCCAGGGGTATCCAAAATATTAATTTTTTTATTGTTATAATCAAATCCCATCACCGATGTTGCAACAGAAATCCCACGCTGTTTTTCGATCTCCATAAAATCAGACGTGGCATGCCGGGTTGATTTTTTGGCCTTAATGGCTCCAGCTACTTGAATGGCACCACCAAACAACAGGAATTTTTCCGTTAAGGTTGTTTTCCCTGCATCCGGATGCGAAATAATACCAAAGGTTCGGCGTTTTAAAATTTCAGTTTCAAATGCTGCCATGAATCCACCTTATCAAAGCCTCAAATTTTCGACAATATTAGATTAATTTTACGACAACCCAGGTTTTTGTTTATACTTATCGGATGAGCCCTGGAACAGAAACCACCATTATTTTTTTACTTCGCCAGATCATTCGTGCCATTGAACTGGATTCAAAGAAACTATCCACCCAATACAACACCACACCCGCTCAAATTTTAGCGCTTCGCGAATTGGTAACGGTTGAAAGCCAATCCCTGGCACACCTGGCCTATGCGGTTGGTTTATCGTCCAGCACCATGGTTGGCGTGGTTGATCGCCTAGAAAAAAAAGGCCTGGTGGTTAGAAACCGTGCATTAACCGATCGCCGGGCGGTAAACATTATCATTACCGATGCCGGAAAAGATTATTTAAACAGCAGCCCATCGCTACTGCAAGATAAACTGGTGCACCATTTATCAGGCATTCAACAAAAAGAAAAACAAATTATTTTGGAATCTCTTGAAACCATCTCCACCATCTTAAATGCGGATGCCATAGATGCTTCACCTGTGTTGGATTCTGGGGGTATTATTTAGCTACGGCGTATGGGGGCACATATTCCCCCCAATGGGTCCAATAAGCCACGCTTTGCAACGACACCTCATTGGTATTTGGCAATGTTTTAGGGTCAAACCGTGCAATGGTATCGTTATCTGAATGGTTGCATGCAATTCGACCATCAGCTCGGCTTACATCAACAAAGCCCGACCCATAGGGCCCCAGATCTATGCGAATAAGGTCGCAGGCAAATGCAATTGGTTCGTCTGATAATTCACCGGAGATCTCATCGATTTCTTGGCGTCTTTTCTTTTTTTTAAAACTGCGGGATGTGGCTTGGCTGGCACCTGGAACACCAAACCTTAAGAGTGCTTCATGGCTGCCAAACAATTTGGCATAAAATTGCACCATGGATATGCACCTTGAACTATATGAGGAAATTGGAATTGAAGGGATATAATTTGTCATAAAATAGTTTGAGTTAAAATAATTATACATCAAATCAGTGATTTATCAAGGTAAGCACTCCGCTTGCAAACTGCCCCATTAATTTGTTGCAACTTCATTTGTATTGAATACATAAATTCGTCATGTGGTACATGGTTTGACATAAATGCAGTTATCCGGCTATATTTTGGGTTATGAAAGTAAGGGGAGGGCATCCGTGCTGCACGCTGGTAAACGCACGATCTCATGGGGCATATAAGCGATCATCCGATGGGCAGGTGATCAAGCGGTATTGCTGCAAGGTCTGCAAGACCACGTACTCAGCGGCAACGCTCAGCCCCTTAAAATGGCAAAAAAAGCGGCACATCAATCACCCATTAATGCAGCTGTTAACCCATAATGTTAACTTAA
>JADHOE010000024.1 GCA_016779165.1 Candidatus Margulisiibacteriota bacterium
ACCATTCACTGTAAAGAAAGTCTGGTTTCAATCGATAAACGTGCTAGGATATGGGTTTAAAAAACAAAATAAAACGACTCTTCATCTATTCCAGCGCACTATTTGGTGGTGTTGTGGTTACTTATTTGTTACTTAAAACACTGCCAAAAACAAATGATTTTCAATACCTGCCAACAGAAAGCATACTGAAGCGACAAATACAGCAAGATATCCAAATCAGCATTCATAATGCATTGGTCAATTTAATGGACAAATCTGACTTTGAGCTGGCCGTTCATGTAAATTTAAACCAAGATGAAATTACTGAAGAAATGATTAAATATGAGCCGAAAGAGGTATCGATTCAGTCCTTAACAAAAAACATGAGCTCAATCCCACGAGTTAATGCCTTACCAGGTCTGATTGACAACCCATTTCATAACGAATCATTGCCTGGCTTTCCGAGTTACTTTGACCAATTCGATATTGATAAGGACGATTATGTAACCAGAGGACTATTGGCCAAAATTTTATCCACAGCATATCAATTGCCCAATAATGACCTGATACCTAACGAAACAACAGACATTATTGATGCCAATGAAACTGAGTTTTCAGATTCGGTAAAAACCATTGTTAACGAAGATATTTTAAAGTTATACCAAACAGGGGAGTTTCGACCCAACGAATTTATATCAAAAATTTCACTTATTACTGCACTGGTTCGTATTAATTACCCAACAACCAATGCCTACAGCCAAGATGTTATATCTGATGTACCCTACAAAGACATTCCAAAAACTCACTGGGCATACAATTATGTAAAAACAGCGCTCGAACATAAACTCATTGAGGAAGACATATTGTTTAACCCCAACGAAAAAGTAACCGTTGAATCGGTGCTGTCATACATCGAAAAAACACCCCTAAGATCCGATGTATTTAATTATTATAAATTTCCAAAAAAAGACGCTGCTGATTTATTTAAAACAGACAACAAGCAAGAAGTAACCCAATCAAATGTGTACTACAACCAGGAAAAAACATTCTTCAAATCACCCAGCACAAAAATTAAAAATATTTCCATACGGCTAATGGTTAATGACGTCATTTTAAGTGAAGAAATCACATTGGAATCAATCGAAGATATTGTCAGAAGCGTTGTGGATATCGATGAAACCAGAAACGATTCTTTTGTTATAAAAAGTTTTCGATTTACCAACCTCCCCTTTCTTACACGCATTTATAAATGGCACCACTGGCAAAAAATATACATATTAATATTGTTGTCAATTTTGGGGTATTCATCCAACCGATTGTACGTTCGTTATAAAAAATTTAAATTAAACCAAGAAAAAATTCTTAGCCTAAAAAAACAACGGGAAGAAAAATTAGCGCGTATTCATGAAGAAGAAGAAATAAAGGCGTATTCAAAAATGAAACAAGAAATTATTCATGAAGCAGCAAAAAACACCCCTGAATTTACACTTAAACTTGAAAAATGGCTTGAGCTATTAATGGGAAACCCACAAGTTCAAGAAAAACCAGAAATTGCCTACGAAAAAATTGCCCTTGTCATATTATTTGTGGATTTTGAACGGCCAGGTCTGTCCACGGAAATTATCAAACGGGTAAAATCGGATTACATAAAAGATACCATTTTGGGCATTGAAAACATTTCTAAAATTGAAACTGAAAAGGTAAAAACCAATATATTAGAGTTTCATTCAAGTTTTATGTCACCAGAAACCATATTTGGTGGTAAAACCACATCCAATTACATCATTGACAATGTATTTAGCGAAAAAGAAAAGCAACAAATTTTCAATATCGAACAAGAAGAAGCCTTTGGTTTTATTGAGCATGTAAAAACAAATAAGATCAAAGAGTTTTTAGTGAATGAAAATGAGGTTGTGGCTGCCTTTTTATTAAATAAGTGCAGCGAAGAACGAATGCTTGAAATTACCGAAATTCTGCCCAGCATCAAACTTAAAACAATGGCCAAACATTTAATCAGTGTCAAAAATAACCCCTGTGAATTAATGGATAAATTTGAGGCTCTCGTTAAAGAAAAACTTGTCATTGGCGAAACCACCAGCGAAGCGTCCAAAAACAAAATGCAAATTCAAAAAGCGTCTTCTGTATTTGAAACGCTTCCAAAAGATGTTCGAGCATCTATATTTAGCAACCTGCAAGAAAATGATCCCGAAACATTGTCGTTGATTCAGGCCGAAATGTTTATGTTTGAAGACATTGAATTGTTAACCGATGTCGACATGCAAAGCCTAATTTTTGATGTAAAAGACATGGAGTTGCTTGCAACAGCATTGTTCAAATCTCCAAACGAACTAACGGAACGCTTTAAACAAAACTTTTCTGACCGATTTGCAAGTCAATTTGAAAGTGCCCAGCAACGACTCGGAGAAATGGACGAGGTTGAAGACGAAAAAATTGATAAAGCACAATACGAAATTATTCGATCTCTTCGCCAATTGGAAAAAAATGAACGCATTACTAACCTTAAAGAACTTAAAAGGAGCAATCAATGAGTGAAATTGATGAAGACGGCATAAAACAATGGAGTTTAACCTTTTCAGATTTAATATCAGCAAAGTTAAAATCAAACATTGGCTTAAAAGACTTTGATAGCGAAGAAGTCGTATTTAGCGAATTTTTAGAGTCAATCAATGAACCACAATGGGTGGTCTTATGTGATGATGCAAGCACACAACAATCCATATTAATTATTATTAGCTACTCAAGCATTGTCGCCATGACAAATAATTTTTTTTCTTCCAGTGCAATGGTAGAGGGTGACGAAAAAAAAGCCCTCACATTTACGGAACAATTCATTGCCAATGAAATTTCAGATGACATGGTCGAGGCCTTTAAATCCAATGAGTTTAGCATGCGATTAATTCGTGTTGAATCGGACCTAAGTTTAATCCGTCCGTTCCATGATGATGATTCATTAACCGTGTTTAAATTCAATTGTTCAATTAATAATAATCCTTTTGGAGCACTAAAAATATGCCATTCCCATGTCTTGTAATTGGCCTATTGCTATTTGCAAGTGCGGCGCATGCAATATTGCCAAATGACCTTGTATTCACCCCATATGCAGAATTTCCATCACAAAACCAAACCGAATTGGGGTATCAGCTCAATTATTACAGCATAGCATCCAACACCACCGATAAAGGGGTGTACTTTAACCATAGTTTTTCAAAAAATATTCGCTATGGCATAGAGTTTTTTGAGTTTCAGCAGAGCCAACAAGTTGTGCACCATTTTGCATACCGTTTGGGGCAATTATTTAAGGGGTCAAATTATCATGTGCAATTTTCTGGCGGCATTAATTACTTATCAAATCAACCCATTTTTTTAAATAATGAACGGCTTAAAGAAGGCTCACTTACCATGTCTTGGGTTCCTGTGGAGTCCCCCATCCGCTTTCATGCAACAGCCGCAAAAGAATATCTTCAAAACAACGTGTTTGGCATGTTCGCTGCCAGTTTGCATCAACATTGGGGCATACTGGCCATAGAATGGGATGGTGAAACCATTAACTTATCAAATCAATTCACCATTTATGACCGTGTTATTTTTAGGGGGGGGCTTACAAAGAACATTGCAGATTCAAGCGAACTGGTATTTAAAACAAGCCTTGGATTTATTGATTTGGCCCATTCACCAATGGTTAGAGAAAAAAGCAATGTGTTACCTGAACCTCAACCAACCGTTGAATCATCCCCTGGCTTAATTCACATTCAAGAAGGCATGCAATTTTATTACAACGGCGATTACCGAAAAGCGCAAAAGTCTTATGAAATTGCATCGGAGTTTTTTCCACATTCGTCGGTTGTTAAAGAGCGCCTGGGATCCATTTACTATAAGCTTGGTGAGTTCCAAAAAGCATTAATTGAATGGGAAAATGCCAACGTCATTGCACCATCACCTCGATTAGAGTCGTTCATTAACGATGCAAAGAGTAAAAGTGAGAATCTTGATTAATGCGATACCTCCTCTTGATTTTAGGCGTAACGGTGCATTGCTTTTCTGCTGGATACAACTTCACCGATGCCTACATCAATGTTCCAATAGCCAAGCAGTACAACATCAATGAAATTCAATTTGGCGCATCCTACGCGTATAGTGGCGCACCAGCCATACAAGGAGAGTCCAGTAATCGGTACGACATGGATCTAAAGGCGGTGTATTCATTTAGCAATCGACACCAGCTCGCCATTAATCTGGTAAACCCAACGCGCTATGTTGGGCACTACCAATACACGATTACCGATGAATTTAGCCCCTATCAGCTTGCCGCTGGCATTAAAAATATATCCGAATCGCCATTTTCAACATGGGAATCGGATCGATACGTTGAAGATGTGAACATGTCTCCGTATATTGTAAATACCTACTACAACCCAAACACAACGTTTACCATTGGATACGGTGTACGTGCGTTCGAGCATCAAAAAAAGTCACTGATTGGCATCGGGAGTTTTGTAGAAAATTTAAATGGTGTGTTTTTTGGGTTTTCTTTTGATCAAGAAATAGTGTCGTTTTTGGTTGAATATGATGGAAAGGATATTAATCTTGGAATTAAATTTAGGCCGTCAGACACCTACGAAATTAATCTAGGACTAACCGAACAATTTGTGGATGGTGATTTTAACCCCCAACATGAAATGGCTCCTAAGCGGCAAATTACGTTTGGCATATCATCACGGAATTTATTTTCACAAAACGATCACTTTAATTCACAAATCAAGGCACTGAATCTTAAAGTAGCCGATTTGGAGCGGCGCGAACTCAACCGAATCAATGAACAAAAAAAGAAAAAAGAACCCGAACTAATCAGTGATGATGACGTTTTAAAAACAAGAGTAGCAGAACTGTACTCTGAGTCATTAATTAGCTACAACAACAGGGATTACTCTCGATCCATTCGGATGCTTCAAGATGCTTTGACATTGGATCCAAAAAACATGTTAATCTTGTCTCGATTAGGCAGTGTTTATTATACCTATGGACTCTTGGACCATGCCGCATATTATTGGCAACAAGCCGTGGACATTAATCCGAATTCTCCCGATTTAGTGGATGTAAAAACGTTCCTATCAAACCGCCTGTAATTTCTTGAAATTAAGCTCAAATGGTGATTTAATTTATGAACTATGAATTTAGTAAAAACTGCCATTGAATCAAAATTTGATACCCTTATTGAATGGCTAAACAATCAAAAAAGCTCAATTCAACCAATCATCTATTCCAGTGTTGATATCCGTGAATCCGCTTTTAAAATTGCGAGTATTGATACCAATTTATTTCCAGCTGGATTCAATAATTTAAGCCGACATAATGCCCCATTAATCCAAGATGCATTATCCAACTTTATTAGCAACCAATGCCCCAATGCATCATCCGTACTCTTATTTTGCGAAGACCATACACGAAACACGTTTTATTTAGAGCATGTGCATCAATTGATTCGATTGATTGAAAATACTGGATTAACGGTAATTGCTGGATCATTTTTTAATGAACATCCACAGGTTTGCGAATCATCGGGTTTCTTAGATCTTCAAACAGCCGGTGGTCATGCATTAAAGCTCTATTGCTTGAACTACATCTTAAATAACCAAAAAAAATTTAATTTTGATTTTTGCTTGCTAAATAACGATCTTAGTGATGGTAAATTTGAGGCGTTAACACAGCTAAACACCCCCATCATCCCAAACCCGAATTGTGGTTGGCACTCCAGAAAAAAATCAGTGCATATTCAAGCACTTAATGATGTTACAAATGCCATGGTATCAGAATGCAATTTACCCATTGACCCATGGAAATTAAGCTCACTGTTTAAATCTGTGAATTCCGTGAATATTAATGAGGCTGAAGACCGTGAACAATTGGCAGATGCAGCGAGTGACCTTTTTAAACAAATCAAGCAAAAGTATAACGAGCATGGCATTACTGACGAGCCTTATGCGGTGCTTAAATCAGACAATGGCACCTACGGCATGGGAATTATTAAAATCACATCCCCAGATGACATACGCCTTCTCAACCGAAAAAATAGAAATAAATTATTTAAGGGAAAATCTGCAATACCAATCAACCACTTGATCATTCAGGAAGGTATTCCTAGCAATAAAATAATTGATGATTGTGCATCTGAGGAAGTTCTTTACCAAGTGAATGGAAGCACAATTGGGGGGTTTTATCGCATGCATAAAGAAAAAACAAATAAAGACATACTCAATGCCAAAGGCATGCAGTTTAAAGCATTTCCAAGTGACTTTCACCACCAATTAACAAGCACAACATCACACCACCTTCCTTCGGGGGTGTCAAAGGTGAGTTTGGTCATTGCTCAATTGGCCAATTTATCTGCCCAAAAAGAACCTGAGTACGCATGAATATTTTATTTTGGATGGATGATTGGGACACCATTCACCCTAAAAAAGATACCACCTACCTTTTAATCAAGGCGTGTTTTAACCAGGGCCTAACACCATACTTTATTCAACAAGTTCAAATCAACCACGGAGAGTTTTTTGCAACAGTTGCGGCCTTTCAGCCATTTAATCTTGGAGAGCCCTTAAGCATATCGTCAACTCAAACAACATTATCTGCAACTGAAATCACTGCGGTATGGATTCGAAAAGACCCACCAGTAGACAGTGTTTACAGCCATACCCTTAGGCTACTTGATCAATACAAGCATCAATTTCATTGTTTCAATGATCCTAATGGGGTATTGCTAAACAACGAAAAATTGTCGGCCAATGCATTTCAACGCATAACACCGCCAACATTGGTTGCATCATCCAAAGCACTCATTGTTGAATTCATCAACACATACGATCAGGTGATCTTAAAACCATTGGATGGTTTTGGTGGAGACGGCATTTTTAAGGTTAGTGCAAACGATACCAATATCGACCCCATGATTGAATTACTAACTCATCACCAACATCAATTTATTATTTGCCAAAAAATGGTGGACCACTCCCAAGGCGATAAGCGTATCATATTGGTTAATGGCGAGCCTATTGGAGCCGTTAAACGGATTAATTACAATGGGCACCGAAATAATTTTATGGCCGGTGGTTTGGCAGAAATGACAACCATTGATGCACAGGATATGGCCATTATTAAAGAAATTAAACCGTTTATTTTAGATAATGGCCTTTTCTTTACAGGAATTGACATTGTCGATAATCATTTAATTGAAATTAACGTTACATCCCCAACTGGGTTGCAAGAAATGAATGCCTTGGGAAATGCAAGTCTGCACGATAGTGTTATTGGTAAGATGAAGGAGGTATTAACATGTCAGACTCATGCGAATTGATTGTTGCCGTCCCTTGCCCTTACTGCATGATGGTTTTAGAGTTTATTAAAGAAAACAACCTAGATTTCATAACAGTTACCGATACAAACTGGGACCAAAAAGCCCACGACAATTTACGTGAATCGTATGGAAAGTCACAAGTCCCTCTTTTATTGGTGAATCATTCCCCAATCTATGAGTCATCTGATATCATTAAATTTTTAAAGGACAACTATTTATGACCATTACAAATGAAATTGAACGCATCATTAGTCAACATATCGAAAATGCCAAGGTTCTTGTTCATAATACCAATAATGATTCTGAGCACTTCGAAGCAGTTGTTATTTCCGAAGCATTTAATGACAAAACACTTTTACAACAACATCAAGCCGTCATGCGGCCTTTAAAAGAGGCATTTAAAGAGCGTGTTCACGCCCTTGCTCTTAAAACATTTAGTTTGAAAAAGTGGAATGCAACCAAGGATCAATACCCACACATTGAAAATAAATTAAAGGAGAAATACTCATGAGCCACTCACCTGCCATTCAAGAAAAAATGGACACCATAAAAAACGACATCACAAACCATAAAATCATGTTATATATGAAAGGCAGCAAAACCATGCCAATGTGTGGTTTTTCTGGTCAAGTAGTGCAAATATTAACCACCGTTGGGGCACCATTTGAAACAAAAAATGTCCTTGAAGATGACATCTTACGTGACGCCATAAAAAAATATTCAGACTGGCCAACCATTCCTCAATTGTATGTGAATGGCGAGTTTATTGGCGGGTGTGATATCATCACTGAATTGTATCAATCGGGGGAACTGGCACAACTCCTCGCTTAATATGTGGGCAACCCCACTGATTGAGTGGTACACCAACAATAAACGCGATTTACCTTGGCGAAGCAGCAGTAACCCATATCACATCATGGTATGTGAGTTCATGGCCCAACAAACTCAAATTGCGACACTAATCCCCTATTATTCTCGGTGGCTAGATACATTTCCAAGGTTAGAGGATGTTGCAAACGCCGATGAAGATCGCATTTTAAAATGTTGGGAAGGGCTTGGGTATTATTCTCGGGCACGAAACTTGCAAAAAGCATGCCAAGTTATAGTTAACCAGCACAAAGGCAATTTACCAGAAAATCCAGATGAATTAATGGCCTTACCTGGAATTGGGCCCTATATTGCAGCCGCAATTGCAAGCATTGCATTTAATGTTCCAATTGCTGTTGTTGACGGTAATGTGCTTCGGGTGATGGCGCGTTTTTACGGTTTGCGTGACGATATTGGTAAGGAAAAAACAAAACAAGCCCTTCAGCGTCGTTTAAACCAAGACATTAAACAATACCCACCAAGCGATTTTAACCAAGGATTAATGGAGCTTGGGGCAACAGTATGCACACCAAAA
This sequence comes from Candidatus Margulisiibacteriota bacterium, assembly GCA_016779165.1. Classification (GTDB taxonomy): domain Bacteria; phylum Margulisbacteria; class Marinamargulisbacteria; order UBA817; family UBA817; genus UBA817. Next base: position 8,751 of record JADHOE010000024.1, read on the forward strand.
GCCCCCAACTGTGGGGGATGCCCATTAGCTGTTACATGCTATGCAAAAAATATGAATGAAACCGAAACACTACCCATCAAATCAAAAAAAAAGCCAATCCCCCACCACACAATCGTTGTTGGCATTATAAAAAACAATCATGGAAAAGTACTGATAACCAAGCGAAAGAAAAATCAGTTGCTAGGTGGTTTATGGGAATTTCCTGGTGGAAAAGTTGAAGAAAATGAGACCATCGAAGATGCCTTAACTCGGGAAATTAAAGAAGAGGTTGCATTGGATATTGCAATTGAATCCTTTGCTTGCAAAGTAAATCACGCATACTCTCATTTTAAAATAACCATGCATGCCTACATATGCATTGCGACAGATACCAATCCCCTTCACTGCACATCGGCCGATGCTCACGAATGGGTGACCTTATCAGAATTAAATCGCTTTGCGTTTCCTAAAGCCAACAACAAAATAATAGCGCACCTAATCGCAGAAAACCAGCTCGCCTAAACCCATATCCCTTGCCCTAAAATTTATAAAAATCACCTGGGCATTTACCATTGGATACCGTATAATTTTGATATGAATCCATGTGAGTTTATTTGGGTGAATGGCGAGTACGTGGCTTGGGAATCAGCAAGCACTCACATTCTTACACATACACTGCATTATGGCTCTGGTGTATTTGAAGGCATTCGAGCATACACAACAGATAATGGCCCCGCCATATTCAAAGCAAAGGAACATTATGAACGATTATTGGAATCTTGCCGTGCCTATGATATTTCATGCAACTATACTGAAGAAGAGCTAATCAAAGCAACTCAATCACTGATTTTAAAAAACAAATTGCCGTCCTGTTACATTCGGCCAATTGTTTTTACAAATTATGGCAGCATTGGCATTATTCCAAGCAAGCCTGTATTCACTACCGCAATTGCTGTATGGGAATGGGGAAGCTACTTGGGCGATCAGGGATTATCCACTGGCATTCGATGCGTCATCAGTGACATCATAAAAACCCCAAGTTCATCCATGCCGTCCAGTGCAAAATCATGTGCAAACTATGCCAACTCATTTTTAGCAAAAAAGAAAGCCATTAATGAAGGCTATGACGAAGCCATTTTATTAAACCAAGCCGGATTTATTTCCGAGGGGCCTGGTGAAAATATTTTCATTATTAAACATGGGCAATTATTTACCCCCACATTGGCTGATGATATTTTAAAAGGCATCACCCGAGATACCGTAATAACCATTGCAAACGATATGGGCATTGAAACCATTGAAAAGCAACTTACAATTGAAGATCTTTTAACATCCGATGAGTGTTTCTTTACCGGGACCGCAGCTGAAGTGACGCCCATTCGTGAAATTAATAACCAAACCATTGGAAATGGTGGCAAAGGCCATTTAACATCAACCATTCAAAGCGCCTATTTCAATATTGTAAAAGGCAAAGATAATAATTACGCCAGCTGGCTAACAATGTGCAATGATTAAACTTACCATCGGCGATACTATCCCTGAATTTTCAGTTAAAAACCAATGGGGTGACACCATTACCAATGCCAGTATTGCAGGTAAAAATGTTATTTTTTACTTTTATCCAAAAGATGACACACCAGGTTGCACCAATGAAGGAAATGATTTTAGTCGATTAAACGATGATTTCAATAAAAAAAACACCATCATCTTTGGCATATCCAAAGACTCAGAGGCCACGCATTTAAAATTTTCTAAAAAGTATAATTTTAAACACCAACTTCTTAGTGATGCTGATGGTGCTCTATGCGATGCATTTGGTGTATGGCAAGAAAAAAAAATGATGGGAAAAACAACCATGGGCATTGTTCGAACCACATTCTTAATTGATGGGCATGGCAAAATTTCACATATATGGCCAAAGGTTAAAGTCAATGGTCACGCTGAACTGGTTCTGGATACTTTAGCGTAGCGTAATTTCTTTAAAACATGTACTATTTGGGTGGGTAGACAGCGCTTCTGCAACGGTTTTATTCCATTCTGGAATACATACATCTGGAAGAATATCGTTAATGGTCAACAAACAATGGCAGAATTTTTTTAATTTGTCGCTAATAAACATCAATTCATGCCTATTTTTTTGGATAATAATATCGATATCTACCAGCTTCTGTTGTGTTAAACTGCAATACCTTTCAACCGATGAAAGGTAAGCCTTAAATGACTGAAACGAAACGTTCGTTTTTACCATTACGGATACATTAACATAAAAAACCCCAGGCTCATTTGCTTCTGATGGACCATAAATTACCTTAGATTCACCTTGTATTGAAAGGTCATGCCTTAACTTCTCAATGACAGGAGCTAATGCATTGACATTGGATTGCTTTGCACCTAAAACCAATGCGTACTCAAACATTTAGCAACTTGTTTCTTTGAATACAAACCGATACACATTTAGCCGATGGCATGGCATTTGGTTTATGTACGGTTATGCGTACCTCCATTATTTGGTCATTTTTCAAGATTTCTTCAGCACACTCTTCAGCGACAGTCTCGATTAAATTAAACGTTCTGCTGCGTATGTGATCCACCACAGCATTTGTTATGCTGTCATAATCAACGGTGTTAGATAAATCATCAGTTTTCCCAGCGTGTTGCAAATCCACACTTAATTCAATGTCTAAAATAATATCCCTTGGGGCTACCTTTTCCCACTCAAACACACCACATATGGTGCGAACAGATACCCCAGAAATTAAAATTTTATCAAGGGCCTCGATGGCATGCTCACGGCACAAAGCCTTATTCACATGCCTCGCAAGTTGGGTCATTAAGCTTGCACATCATAAGCTCTGGCTGTTGATCGTTATTTTCTTTCTTTGCTACCGAAATAGACTCTGCGGATAGGGTTGGTTTTTCCTGTGTTTCTGGTTCATTTATGGCTGTTTCAGCTTGGCCAGTGGTTTTTAGCACTTGGGTTGCACCCAGTGAGCGTAAATAGTAAGTTGTCTTTAATCCTGAATTCCATGCCAATGTATAAATATCATTCAAATATTTTCCTGATGTTGAGTTTACAAAAATATTGGTAGAGGCTGATTGATCAATCCATTTCCCACGTCGAGCAGCGGCCTTAATGATCCAGGCCATGTCGATATCAAAGGTCTCTTTAAATAAAGAGCGTATTTCAGATGGAATTTCTGGTATTTCTTGTATGCTTCCATTATGTAACTTGATCTGTTTTAACATCTGAGGTGTCCATAGCCCTTCGTTTGAGAGTGCTTCCACCAAATACACATTAATTACAATAAAGTTTCCAGATAAATTCTCTTTCATGTAAATGTTTTTAAATGCAGGCTCCGCACAAGGATAAACACCCGCAATATTTGCAATTGTCGCCGTTGGTGCTATCGCCATGGTATTGGAGTTTCTCATGCCGTGTTGTGCAATGTGGTTACGTACCGTTGTCCAATCCATAGTGGTTTGTTTATCAACGTCCAATGCCTCACCACGGTGCTCTTCCAAAATTGCCAAGGTATCGTATGGAAGAATGCCTCTGTCCCATTTGCTTCCTTTGAAGGTTTCATACACTCCACGTTCTTTTGCAAGCTCCGAACTCGCTAAAATGGCATAGTACGATACCATCTCCATGGAACGATCTGCAAAGTCTAAATTTTCTTCGGAATCAAAGGAAATATTTAGCTGGTACAGTGCGTCTTGATAGCCCATCATGCCCAAACCAACCGCACGATGCTTCAAGTTCGCATATTTTGATTCCTCAGTCGGATAATAATTGTTATCAATCACATTATCCAACATTCGTATCCCAGACCGAACTGTTTTCGCTATTTTTTCTTCATTTAATTGACCATTTTCTACCATTTGACCCAAGTTAATGCTTCCTAAATTGCAAACTGCCGTTTCATTTGAAGATGTATTAAGCGTAATCTCTGTGCACAAGTTGGATGAGTGAACAACACCTACATGATCTTGTGGCGACCGCAAATTAATTGGATCTTTAAACGTAAACCATGGATGCCCAGTTTCGAATAGCATTGTCAGCATTTTTCGCCATAAATCAAATGAGTTAATGGTTTTAGCTCGAGGTAGATTTAACGATTCATAATATTCATAGCGCTTTTGAAAATCTTTTCCATACAAGTCGTGCAAGTCTGGGACGTCAGATGGGCAAAAAAACGTCCAGTCTTTTTTTTCTCTCAACCTCTGCATGAATAAATCTGGAATCCAGCACGCTGTATTTATATCGTGTGCACGTCGACGTTCATCACCTGTGTTCTTTTTTAATTCCAGAAACTGCTCAAAATCCAAATGCCATGTTTCCATATAGGCACACATCGCACCTTTACGTTTTCCACCTTGATTCACAGCCAACGCCGTATCATTAAATATTTTTATAAATGGTATAACGCCTTGAGACTCTCCGTTCGTTCCATGGATTCGAGATCCTGTTGCCCGAACTGGGGTCCAATCGGTACCAATACCACCTGCCCACTTGCTTAACATGGCATTATCGGAGAATAACTTAAAGATGCCTTTTAATGAATCATCCGTAATATTGATATAACACGAGCTCATTTGAGAGTGGAGTGTACCGCTATTAAATAATGTTGGGGTTGACGAAACAAAATCCATTTGAGAAAGAATCGTGTAGAATTCCAACGCTCTTTCTTCCCGATTTGTTTCTTTTAACGATAGTCCCATCGCAACACGCAGCCAAAACCACTGGGGCAATTCATAAACGTCTCTCGAGGTTGAACGATCACGCAATAAGTAGCGATCTTGCACAATTTGTATTCCCAAATACTTAAACTTCAAATCATTTTTAGCCTGAATTCCTTGGGATAGTTTTTGAAGATCGAATGTTAAGAACTCAGGGTTCAACATCTCCAACTTCACACCTTTTTGAATATAGTCAATGAACCCTTCCTGATATTTTTTCTGGTAATCTGAATCAGTGATATGCGCATCAATAATCTTCTTAGAAAGCAAATCCAATGCGTAACGACTCGACAATAACGCATAATTTGGATGCTGCTCAATGAGCTCACGAATGGAATTTAATACAATCTTATTTAAATCTTCTTTTCGGATTCCTTTGTAGACTTGCTTGAGCACACTGGCACAAATGCCATCGATGCTTAGCTGATCCAAATTAAAACTAAGCAAATGCAATCGCTTTTCAATATACACGGGATCAAAGACTTCACTCGTTGTCTCGTTTGATAAGGTTAGTTTTCCATCTTTAATCTCTTCAATGGTACGCTCTTCCCTTACTTTTTTGTGGGTTTCCCTGTAAATAATATAGGCTTTGGCAACTTTATAGTGCCCATTTTTCATCAGCATTTCTTCAACAATGTCTTGAACCACTTCTACTGAAAGATAGGCCTCATCATCCAATCGGGCAGACACTTCATTAACAACTTGATCAACCAAATTTGCAACCAGTACCAAATCCGTAATGTTTTCCGAATAAAATGCTTTCTCTAATGCTGAAAAAATCAACTTTCTATCGAAAGAAACAACCATTCCATTTCGTTTTACTATTTTATCGATTGTCTTCTTCATTTATAACTCCTGTGCCATTATTTTTAATTCGGGAAAGCTGATTACTTTATAAAAAGTCTAATAAAAAAACGAAAAGTTAGTCAAATCCTTTTTTTTTGAAATGACCAAAAAAATAGCCTCAAATTACGCACATTTATTTTAAAATATTGATAATAATTGATGCGTTACTTTAGTTAAATTTACTTCTTTTATATATTTAAAAGTTCGAGATTTTTTTAAAATAAAACGTTATTAAAAAAGTCCATTTTTTTATTGCTGTGTCAATGTTTTTTTTGCCGTATCGATAAATAAAACGATTCATATTATACTAACTTACCAGCATTTGAGTCCGCGCGACTAACCATTGGTTTTTTTATGACACTATTAAACAACATCTCTAACCACCACTTGCAACAAATATTGGATCACGCAGAACTTACTGTGAAAGAATATGATCCAAACTTTAATACCCGCCACTACTTAAAAGAAAAAATAGAGAGCCAACATACACGCGTGGTCTATTTTCAAAACGAGGCGCAGGTGCCAGTGGGCATTTGCATAAAAGAATCCTTAAGCCTGAGCTATGGCAACCTAATTATACATACCATTAATGCCCACGACCAAGACCGCTTTGCTAAACTATTGGCCGAGGATGGCTGCTTAAAAGGATTGGTGCTTGAGCTCATTCAATTTCGATCGGGCTTTGAATTTATGGATCGACTGATTCAATTGGGGTATCGAGAAAAAGAACGCGTACGAATGCTTCATTCACATCTGGCGCAATATGCAACCATAACACCAATGCCAAACCTAACATTCAGGGAGTTAACTGTGGAAGATAACGACACCTGTGGTAAGATTAGCCACTTGGCCCATCAGCACCGCACTCACATTGAATGCTATGATGTGTACGCATCACCAGAAAGCAGACGTGAATTTTCAGATGAGTTTAGGAAAAATAAACACGGGATATCCATCCGAGCGGCCTGTCTGCTAATGCTATACAATCAAACACCCATTGGTATCATTGAAGTCGTTCGTAATGAAAATTGGGGAAAAACCATTGGCTGGATCATGGATATCGCGGTATTGCCAGACTACCATGGCATGGGGCTGGGGCATCACTTACTGGGCAAATGCCTCTCTGCATTGCATCACCAAGGCTACGAATATGCAGGCTTGGCGGTGACACTCACCAATAAAAATGCGCACGACCTTTATTTATCGATGGGGTTTGAAAACGAGCAGTACTTCGTCGAAATTATTGGTTAATAGCCCTTTAGGCATTCAAGGTAATACTTCGTTGAACCATTAGCCGATCCAGCACAACCAGTGCCGCCATGGCTTCAACAACAGGAACAACACGTGGGCAAATGCAAGGATCATGTCGACCAGTCACCGAAATATCTGTCGCATCTCCCTGCTTGGTTACCGTTTGCTGTGTCTTAGCAATTGACGATGGGGGCTTAATGGCCAAACGACAGACCACCTCTTCCCCATTTGTAATGCCACCCAATATACCACCGGCGTGATTTGTTGCTGTTGAAATACCCCCCTCACCCGCAGTAAATGCATCATTGTGTGCGGACCCTGTCATCTGAATGGCACCAAATCCCTCGCCAAATTCAATACCCTTTACAGTGCCAATGGACATGAACGCATGGGCCAAAAGAGCATCAAACTTATCAAATACAGGGTCCCCTAGCCCAGCTGGCAAGCCAAGAATTCTACACCCCACAGCACCACCGATCGAATCCCCCTCAATTGCCAATGACTCGATTAAATCTATCATGCGTTCTGCTGCCAAGGGATCAGCGCAACGAACCGCATTGGTTTCTATGCATGCCGGGTCAAACGTTTCCGCCTTAATCGAACCCACTTGTTCCGTGTACGCTATAATTGAAATTCCCATCCCATTTAACACTTGTTTTGCAACGGCACCGGCTGCCACACGGCAGGCGGTTTCTCTGCCGGATGATCGTCCTCCACCCCTATAATCACGAATGCCATATTTCATTTGGAACGTCATGTCCGCATGCCCAGGCCGAAATACATCTTTTATGGTTGAGTAATCCTTTGAGCGCTGGTCAGCATTTCGAATCAATAGGGCAATTGGAGCACCTGTGCTTTTACCTTCAAAGACTCCCGATAAAATTTCAACTGTATCGGTTTCTTTTCTGGGTGTGGTTACAGAGCTTTGCCCTGGTCGTCGTCGGTCCAATTCATTCTGAATATCCGATTGATCAATATCAATATTGGGCGGACAACCATCAATAATGCACCCTATGGCTGGGCCATGGCTTTCACCAAACGTACTGACACAAAATAATCTTCCAAATGTGCTACCGGACATTGATTGTTGCCTCCTTACTTCCGCGATGCATGACCATTTTACCAGACCGAACCAATTCAATCACCTTAAATGGCGCCATAACATCGATAAATGCGGTGACTTTATCGGTCCCTCCAGATACTTCAATAATCAATGAATCATTCGTAATATCAATTGTTTTCGCCTTAAAATGATCCACAATTTGAAGCACTTTGTTTCGATCCTCATCTGATATGGATAATTTAATCAATGCCAGCTCTCTCTCTAGCGCTGATTCAGGCGTATTCTCTTTTGACTCAATCACATCCACTAATTTTCCAAGCTGCTTAACAATTTGATCAAGATCTTTGTCGTTGCCTTTGGCAGTTATCGTCATCCTGGAATATCGCCCATCAAATGCAGACGACACCACCAGTGACTCAATATTAAAGCCACGTCGAGCAAATACAATCGTCACCCTTAGTAAAACGCCTGGTTTATTCGCAACAAATAGACTAATCGTATGCAAATCATTGTGTTGGTTCATTTAAGTACTCCCTTTTGGCTTTGCCATTTTTTTCTTAGGCCGCTCTATCAGCATATCATCGGCCGTACCACCTGCTGGAATCATGGGAAATACATTATCCTGCTTAACAACTTCTGCATGAATCACCACTGGGCCATCGTTGTAGTCCAAGGCTTCCTTTATTTTTCGCTTAACATCTGTCGGCCGCTTGATTCGTATGCCTTTAATGCCAAAAGCCTCAGCCAATTTAATAAAATCTGGGCTACCGTGCAAATCAACACCTGATAACCTATCGTCAAAAAATAGTTCCTGCCATTGACGAACCATGCCCAAGTACTTGTTATCAATAATGACAAATTTAATGGGCAATTTGTGAATAAACGCAGTGGATAGTTCACACATCATCATTTGAAAGCCGCCATCCCCACTAATGGAAATAACAACATCATTTGGGCACCCCAACTGAGCTCCAATGGCAGATGGAACACCATAGCCCATGGTGCCTGCCCCACCCGAACTAATCCACCCATTTGGGCGATTGTTTCTATAAAATTGGGCGGCCCACATTTGATGTTGACCAACATCTGTTGTCACCAATGCATTGCCATTGGTTTGGTTGCAGAGCTCATCAATGACTTGCTGGGCCTTTAAACCGCCATGAATTTTATAACTTAACGGATGCTTCTTTCGTTCTTTGTTTAAGTACTCAAGCCAAGGCTTACTACTCAACGGTTTCACCTTTTTTATAAGTTCAGAAACAGCCACTTTTGCATCTGCAACAATCGAGCAATCGGGCATTACAATTTTATTAATTTCAGCCGGGTCGATGTCAATATGTAACTTTGTTGCACCTGGACAAAATTTTGAAATATCGGCTGGGGTAATGCGGTCATCCCATCGGCTTCCTATCGAAAATATTAAGTCACAACCTGCCACCGCCCGATTTGCAACAACCGTACCATGCATACCAAGCATGCCCAATGATAAGGGGTGAGATTCTGGAATAATCCCCTTACCTAGCTTTGTAGTAACAACAGGGGCCTGCAACAATTCTGCCAATGATAAAATTTCATCAGAAGCGCTTGAAATAATGGCCCCGTGGCCAACAAGTAACAATGGTTTTTCTGATGCTTGTATTAACGAGGCCATCTGAGGTATGGCTGAAAGGTCATATGTGGGTTGGGCGTTGTAGCCAGGCAAATCCATTTCAGCATCCTCAAATGGAATCTCACATGTTGCCCCGGATACATCCTTCGGCAAATCAATGACAACCACTCCTGGGCGGCCCGTTGTTGCAATATGAAAGGATTCTTTAACAATGCGAGTGACATCGTTTGATTCCTTCACCAAATAGCTATGTTTTACTGTTGGGGCTGTTATTCCAAAAACATCCGCTTCTTGAAATGCATCTTTGCCCAACATTGGTGATATGGTTTGCCCACAAATAACAATCATGGGAACAGAATCCATTTGAGCCGTTAATATACCAGTGACAGTGTTGGTTGCGCCAGGCCCACTGGTGACCAAAACAACGCCAGGCCTTCCTGTTGCACGTGCATAACCATCGGCCATATGGGTTGCTCCTTGTTCATGGCGAACAAGAATTAACTGAATGGATGAGTCATACAGGGCATCAAAGATTGGCATGGCAGCGCCGCCTGGGTATCCAAAAATATACTCAACACCACATTTTTCAAGAGACTGAATTAGTGACTGTGCTGCATTTATATTTTTTTTATCCATTTTTAAACCAACCTTTACTTTACTAACAATAACTTATCACAAAAAAGCGCTTTTTTTAATCGAAAAAAATTAATTCGACAATAAGTTGTCTTAAAAAATCATATTTTTAAAAAGATACCCCCTGCTCATACAAAAAAAAAAAAAAAAAAAAAAAAAAAAAAAAATTTACAGCATTATGAAGTCGTGTATTTCCAATACTATCCTGAGCATTAATATCTAATCCCAAACCTATTAATCCACGAATCACAGATACTTTCCTATACGTGAGGGCAAATTCAAATGAATGGGTAAGCCCTTCCCACACGTCACCTTTAGTTAATCAACCCTTCTCTATCAACGTATCAACAGCATTCAAATTTAGACTATTAGCAGCCTTTTTACATTCAACTTTGATGGGTTTTGAATTGGGGATATGGCGTGGTACTAATAAGAAGTACCCATTGTATTAGCAACATCACTCATCCTCCATATTCATATTTAATATTGACTGCATTGTAATATCATTCACGATAGATACCCTATCTTAGTTATCAATTCTTTAAACCACTTGCTAACAACAACGATTAAGCCCGTTATTAGGGTGGTCCCTATTGACACATGTCTCGCTCATTTTTTACAACTTACCATACCACGGCCCATAAAACTGTCACATTAAATGTTTTCAGATTAGATTAGCAGTGTCTAAAAGCAATTTAAGCCAATGAGTTGAGGGAAATCTCGTTTGTTGAAAAAATGGTAGTCCCACGGGGAATCGAACCCCGGTTGCCAGGATGAAAACCTGATGTCCTAACCACTAGACGATGGGACCTTTTTTTCAATAAGGGTATAGTAAATTATTCTTCTAAATTTTGTCCAGTAGATTTAGCAACATTTTGAACAATTACCCATCGGTCATTCGGGCTAAATTGGTCAACTTGACCACCAGGAATAATCACATTGTTATCCGATAGGCCCAGCACTGGAATGGTATTTTCACCGTATTGTTTATAGAACGCACCTTTTGTTAATGGCTCAATAATTGTCACCATTTTAAACGTGTCATTATTTTCAAATAAATTTAAATAGAAATTAAAGTTTTTATCTGTAATGAATTGGCCAACATCCACCATTTTTAGCTGATCAGATGCCACTGTATGGTTGGCACCTGGGGGTAACCGAAACACATGATTAGTGCCAATGATTTCAGAATAT
>JADHOE010000025.1 GCA_016779165.1 Candidatus Margulisiibacteriota bacterium
CCCCCCCCCCCCGCCCCAATCAAATGTGGGGCGCGGGGGGGGTGCTGCTGAACGATGATTAAACAATTGCTACTGAATATTTTTTTTAAACCATAATTTTTATTGCAAATGGGCCCAGGATATCCAACCTTAAGGACAAGTCTGGTGCCGCTTTATCTCGTGGAAATACTGTAGATGCCAATGAGGTTGCTTGTTTCTGGGTGAGCACCTGGCCGAATGGTGCAAATAGCTTTAAACTGAACCAATATGAAGACACTATTTATGACTGGCGCCACCGGTTGCATTGGGCACTACGTGCTAAAGGCGCTACTGGAACGTTTTCCATCGGCCACTATTCATGCCCTGGTGCGAGACCCAAAACGCTTTAAGTTTGACACCAGCCAATGGCCCAACCTGCACTGCCACCTGGGAACCATGGATGACATTGGAAAATACCAATCGGTGCTACGCGAATGTGATGTTGTGGTGCACATTGCAACGGTTTGGGGCTTTGACTTGGACGTTAACCTTCGCATTAACCGCGATCGAACCTTGGAAATGTTGGATTATTGCTCCCCCACCCGCCTAAAAAAAATCATTTATTTTTCAACCGCCAGCATTTTGACCCACGGAAATATGGTATCCCCTGCAGCAGAATCAGAAGGCACCCCCTATGTTCAATCAAAATTGGCAGGGTACACTGCCATCAAAGCATCCAAATGGGCCAACATAACCACCACATTGTTTCCAACCATGGTGCTTGGTGGCAGTGAAACCGCTCCCTACTCCCATATATCAGAAGGCATTCGAAATGTTCGTCAGTACCTGTGGTGGGCCAAATGGCTAAAAATCAAGGGGGCCTTCCACTTTTTACACGGGGAAGACATCGCAAAGATGGTGTGTATTGCCATAACCACCAACATGCCACCAGATGTGGTGTTGGGAACCAATGAACAGACCTTTAATGGGACTATTTTTCGCCTTTGCCACCATTTGGGGCGCCCCCCACTCTTTCAAATTCCAGTGCCTTCATGGGTTATCCACACGCTGGTTTGGCTGTTTAAACGTCGCATTGATTCTTGGGGCAGGCATTGCGCCAAACACCCATTTTTTACATACACCACCCATTCTCCATCTGATTTTGGTGAACCATTGGCTTACCCCACGTTTGATTCAGTTTTGAAAAGCATGGCACCCATTTAATTGGTGAAGGTATGGTAAATATGTTGATAGATCGCCTGAACAAAGTCGTCATCAATAATGACTGGTTTGCCTGACCGTATGGCTTGAAGCACCGTGTCTTGTAGCGAACCAGCCACCACTTCATCTGAATCAAATAAAGCCAATGCATTGTCTGCCTGATTATTGGCCTGTAAACATTGGGCCAAGCCCCACTTTGCCACCCACAGCGTTGGTGCTCGTTGGTGCCATTCATTGAAAATTTGAAGTTTTGTTTCAATAGGCTCAAAAAAAACAGCATGCAAGGCATAAACAATCAATACATTGTAGGCATGTGGGTTGGTCTGGTATGCCATCTTAGCATACATCTGAAAACGATCTGTCTGATTCATTTCCAATGCAACAATTGCATTTACCGCCAGTTTTTGGGCGCGGTTTACCCTTGGCAATTACCACTTGTCCAGCACAAATTGACGAAAGGTTAATGCGGATGAGTGTGGAATGAGGTCATTTAGAAATTGAAAAATAAACAGTTGATTCCAAATGCTTAACGCAAACGCAAGGGCAATTAGTGCCACGCGGGCCCGAAATTTAAGCCAATCATACAACGCCGCCAACCCAATGGCGAAGACAGGCAACGTGGCCATAAATCGCCGATGCCCAAATGACCACGCCCCATTCCAGTCACTAACGGCGGCATTTAATACAAGCTGAAGCAAAAAAACAGCGCCCAACCCCCACGCCATTCGACGATGCCCACGCAGGCCAAAAATAACACCAAACGCACCCAACAATAATACCGGGTGCCACAAAAATAACCCGTGGTTGCTATGAAACAACACGTTTACTATGGGCAAATTAGAAAAATCCAAATATGACTGCCCTTGTGGAATAACAAATGGTGAATCATAAATCACCCACCACGTCAGCATTTGGGGCAAAAAAAGTGCAACAACAATGGCAACGAAGCCCAATTGTTTGCGAAGCCACGGAATCATTCTTTGGGTGGTTAACAGGCGCCAGCCCACCACCAGTTGTTCAATGGCCAAGGGCAAGGCATACAAAGCATTTTGCCATCGCACAGCAATCATTAAACCAGCGGCAATGGCTGTGACAGGGTGCACACTACGGGTGAACCACATATAAAAAAACAATGCGGTTGATACCAAAGAGACGCAATGCGATGTGGCTGTAAATGCACATATATAATATGTTAATTGGGTAGCAAACAGCATGGAAACAGCGGCAAATAGCGTCGCCATGGGTGAAAAAAACCGCAACAATAACTTGGAACAAATAAGCACAGACAAACAACCAAATATGGAGTTGGCAACATACACACTGGCATAATAAAGCCCTCCATACCCATTGGCTGGCAACCCGGCATCAAAAATAGCGTTGGTAAGCACCGTTAATGCATGAGCCACCAGGTAAAAGGGGGCCCACATCATGGCTGAGCCAATGGCCCACATGTTGGTAGCAGAACCGTTTTTTGACAACTCAGGCACATACGCCTCACCATAAATGGCCCTCAAGTTGTTCGAAAATTCGAGGTCTTGGTCAAAAAATATGGATGGCAGATAAACATAATAAAATACCCCATCCATGCCACGCACCCGTTCGTCAATATTGTCCAAATACCCCATGCTGGCATACCAAACATTTAATCCCACATACAATAAAACAATGGCACTTGCTACTTTTGAAAACGGGGTTGGCAGTCGATGGGCAACCCATTGAGAAAACATTCGCATATTACCAGTGTATATAAATTAAAAATTCCTTGCCGACCAAAATTGTTTTTGAAAAATGATGGCCGTGGATTATGATAGTTATATGGCCACGCTTTCTTTGGGCAATTCCAGCTTAGATCAGCTATTAGGGGGTGGTGTTGCAACAGAAAAAAGCACCATTTTGGTTGGGGAGCCCGGTTGTGGAAAAACTACCTTAGCATTGCAATTCATGCTCCAATCAACTGCACCCGAGGAATTATGCACCTACATTTGCATCGATAAAAAACCCGAGCGCATTATGGATAAGGCATTGGGGCTTAATTCAACCACCAGCAATAAAATTGACAGCGGCCAACTAAAGTTCATGGAAGTGTCGCTGCAAGATTGGTCGCCAGATCAACCCATCAATGAACTGTTACTGAATATTCAATTGCAAGTGGACGCATTGTTCCAACATTTTAAAGCCAATCGACTGGTGATCGATTCGTTATTGCCCCATGTATTGTATGGCGTACCCGCTGAAACCAAACATTATTTTATCCGAGAATTTTTGCATATTATTCACACGTACCAAACCACCAGCTTATGCATTTTATACGACCCCCAAGCCCACCACTCGTTATGGCTTGAAACAGGCATGGTGAGCGACCAGCTCCTATTTTACCGACACTTCGACCTAAACTACATTACATACTGGTTGGAAATTTCAAAAAATAGTCAACAAAATAAAAGCGGCAAATATCGATTCACATTTGATGAAAACAAAGGCATCCATTTAAAACACCGATCATGTTAAACCAAAAACCTTGCATTTTAATTGCCGATGATGAACCCAATATTTGCCGCATTGTTAAACTGATCATTTCGCCCGAAGAGTTCGACATCTTAACCGCTGAGAATGGCACCGATGCCTATGAAAAAACCATCAAATTTCAACCAAACCTTGTGTTTTCCGACATTCTAATGCCCAAATGCGATGGATTTGAGCTTTGCAATAAAATAAAAAGCAACCCGCAAACCAAACATATTCCCTTTGTATTTTTAACTGGCCTCGATAAAACACAGTTCATGTCCCGAATTGAAGAAGTCAACGCTGATGATTACCTTGTAAAACCTTTTTCGTCTAACGACATGAAAGAAAAAATTAATACATGGATAAAAAAGCCCTTACTAAATTCAGGTGTTGAGTGTACAACCGTTGAAAAGCCATCAATCAATACTGACGAAGTCCCCCAATTTCAATTTGGAATCCCCAACATTGATCGTCAATTCAATGGCCCAATTCTGGCCGAATCATTTATTTTACTGTCTGGCCCCATTGGCAGCGGAAAAACCAATATCACGAGATCATTTATTTTGGACGGTATTCAGCGTGAACAATCGTCATTGCTGATTTCTTTTGAGCCATTTAACCATCAACGGGACCCACTATTTCGATTGAATGACAACCAAGCCCGTTTGCTACATCTATGCGATGCATCGCGATGGAGCAGCATGGATAGCGAGCCTTGGCGGAACATTGACTACATTTTTGATACCCTTTACCACCATTGCGAGGCCCAACCATTCAACCGAATCGTCTTCGATTCGTTTAGCATTGGGTTTGCATTTTGGCCAATCAAACCATTGCTGCAATTCTTTGATTTATGCCGAACCTTACCAAATGCCAGCAAGCAATGCTTGCTTTGGAGCATTAATAGCCACCCGCATATTCAAGACATTGTGTACCATTTAAACCATGTGGTCGACATTGGCATTGAATTATCCCAAACGAACGAAGGAATTATACCTCATTTGCGATTTTCAAAGTGGCAATCCGTTAGGAATTCAACAAACGTAAGTCAACGTTAGTGCTGCAATAAATGAATGGTTTGCTTTCTGTTCGAACCAACAGACACCAACGATATATGAACCCCCAACACATTGGAAATGTACTTCACGTAGCTCTTTGCATTCAATGGTAAGTCATCAAAGTTGGTGCATTGAGATATATCAGATTCCCAACCAGGCAATTCATCATAAATCGGCTTTGCTTCACTAAACACATCCAAATCCAATGGAAACTCTTCAATGCGTCCATTTGGGGTGTCGTAACCCGTACAAACCTTAATGGTTTTTAAGTCATCCAACACATCCAGTTTGGTTAGACAAATTTCTGTTATGCCATTAATTCTGACAGCGTAACGCAACACCACCAAGTCCAACCAACCACACCGTCTGGGCCGAGACGTGGTGGTACCAAATTCACACCCTTTGGTTCTCAAATACTCTGAAACATCACCAAATTCTTCCGTTGGAAATGGCCCCTCACCCACGCGAGTAGAATAGGCCTTGGTAACGCCAATCACCTGATCAATTTTATGCGGGCCAATACCTGCACCAATGCAAGCTGCACCTGAAATGGGGTTTGAGGACGTTACAAACGGATACGTGCCGTGATCAACATCCAACATTGTGCCCTGCGCACCCTCCATAATAATGCGTTTTCCAGAAGAAATGGCTTGGTTAATGAGCAACGATGTGTCCACCACAAATGGTGCCAAACGTTTTCCAAAGTCAGCATAATCTGCCAGCACCTGGTCGATGTCTTCATCCACCATATGGGGGTGCTTTTTAAGGCGAGATGCCAAACGATCGTTGCATAACAAATCCATCACCCGAACCCCCACACGCGATACTTTATCGGTGTAACAGGGCCCAATGCCACGGCCAGTGGTGCCAATTTTTTCTTCTCGGCGCCGAGACTCTTGCTGAGAATCCATGCTGCGATGAACAGGAAGAATCACATGGGCAATGGAGGAAATCTTTAACCGGTTAGCATCTATGTGAATGCCTTGTTGTGCTAAAGTATCAATTTCGTTTAACAATACCCCAGGGTCAATCACTACCCCGTTGCCAATGACACTTACAACGGATTGATACAATATGCCGGACGGGATGAGGTGAAGTTTGAATGTGCTCTCACCAACAACAACCGTATGACCGGCATTGTTGCCACCTTGATAGCGAACAACATAATCCATTTTTTCGGCCAGGATATCGGTAATTTTACCTTTTCCTTCATCTCCCCACTGAGTTCCTACAATCACCTTTACTGACATAGCATAGTTCAGAATACCCCACTGTGTCGTCAATTGCAAATGGGTATTCCACATGAATCATGGTGGGTCCAAATTAAATTTGGTAATTGCCATCGCCGTAAACGAACCAGGCCCCATAAGTATAAGTCTCTGGCACCTCTTGTAAACAAATGTCACGAACACAGTCGGGTACAACCATTATGTCACAATGTATTGGACAAAATCAACGATCAAATAAGGGGATTGATAATGGGTTTGGATCGGTTGATTCTTCAATTAGTGCATCGACCACACGACCCAATTTGGCATCAAAATCATAAGTGCCATCGTCAATCTGTTTTTTTAAGGCTAGGATTCGATCCAAATTCGGAGAATCAGGCAACTCATCAATGGCATCAAGGCAGACATCCAAAAAAGGATCTTTTTCAATAACCGTTCCAACCAACTGATTGCCATCAATAATATCGGTGTTTAACGCCTTTGCCTTTTCTTTAACAGTCGATCGTTCTTTAAAATTTTCCATTGTATACCTCCATTTTAACTGAATTATCGGGAGACATCAAATATACTTTAGCGTTTTATTTACCAATAATGGCCATCTTTTTGGGCAATATTGCAGGCTCAACCCCATGGATAGTGCTGGCGTGCTAACAAAACACAATGACCACCAATGTCCACAAAACAGCCGCAATCCCTGCAGCTAAACTGGCCTGAGGCATTTGCGTTTTAACATGATCCATTAAATCACACCCGGTACACATGGCACTCAATACGGTTGTGTCAGAAATGGGGGAGCATTGGTCGCCAAACACACTGCCATCCATAACGGCAGCAAAGCAAATGGTCATGAATAGCATGGGGTGAGCCAAATCACTGGCCCCAGCTACTGCCCAAGCCAATGGCATGGCCAAGGGAAATGCCACCGCGTAAGTGCCCCAACTGGTGCCCGTAGAAAATGCAATGATAATGGTGAGCAATTGCAAGCAAACGGGCAATAACCAAAAGGGAATACTGCCACCTAAAAGTTCAACCAAATACTGCCCACCACCCGCTTGTTGGGAAATGCTTCCAATGGTAATGGCCAGCATTAATATAACAGACCCCAACACCACCCCCTTCATGCCATCGGACACCCCCTGAATGAGCGCCTGCAAGCGCATGCCCCGTGCAATGGCCAACAATCCTGCTGTTACCACACTGGCACCAAATGCCCACCTCACATTTGGCGTACCATACATTATGAAGGTGCCAATGGCCAACCCAATCAACACCACCAACGGCAGAAAAAAATCAATCACGTGCGGGTGGTAATTTGCCGGTGTGGTTGCTTTTTCCAATTCTTTGGATGTTAATGGGTGTGACCCTGGGCGATCCAGTTGCCCTGTGGATCGGGACCGCTTAATGGCGTCTTTTAACTGTTTTCCCATATAGGGTGCGCGATCAATCGACAACAAAAATGTAAATAACACCGCAAAAATTGCATAAAAACAAAAGGGAACGCTGCGGAAGAAAAATGATATTCGATCCGTCTCCGTGGCCAAAAACGACACCCCAGACACAAAAATAAACGACTGAATGTACCCAGGCCAGGCATTAAATGCCAATTGTGAGGCAATGGGTGATGCCGTGGAATCAACAATATAGGCCACCTCTTCATGGCTAATGTTTTCCTTGTCGGTAATGGGCTTTACGGTGGTACCAACCAATACCGTGCTTACAGATCCCCCTTGAAAAAATAAAACCCCCAGCCCCCATGCCACCAATTTGGCGGTTCGTGGGCCTTTTACAAACTTTTTGGTCATTAGGTCACCAAACGCCTGAGCAGCACCTGTTTTGGACCATATGCCCATCAGTGCCCCAAGCAACCACAAATACAAGATTAATACCCCCGCCGCATTTTTTGTCATGAGCTCTGCCAAAAACACATCTTCGGTAATGTTATATTTTTGAAGCAATAATGCCCCTGCCACAATCCCACCAATAAGGGATGTTAAGGGCTCCCGTGTAATCCAACACAATGCAATGGCCATAATGGCTGGTAATAATGACCAAAACTTAAAATGTTTTTTTAAGCCGACTTTGACATACTCCGTTGCCTGGCCATTTGTTTGAATCAGATATTCCGTTAAATTGGTGTTGGAATGATCGCCAGCAAGCAATAGTGATTGAGAATACGCAATAAATGGGGGGTACACATTCTTGCCTTTTTCAATAAAATAATACCGACCAGCCGCATCTGTTTTTACATCCAACACGTGTTCATGAATGGTTGTGACTGGCTGCACATGGCACCCAACCCACCATGACAATGCTGAAATAATAAAAAACACATACAGTGGGACCCATCGAAATTTGGATACCTTACCAAGCATTTTTGTGGATTTCATGACGTAATTATCGATTTTTACGCCCAAAACCTTTAGGAGGTTGCTGCTATTGAATGCCAATGCTCGCCAATGTATGATCCCCCATAAAATTCATGTACAATAAGCCTTATGATTCACGATATTTTAACGGATGCAGCCCACGTTCACTCGCTGTTGCACTCCGACACAAACATTCAAGAACAAATCCAACAATTGGCAGACGCATGCATTGCCGCCATAAAGAACAACCATAAAGTGATTCTGTGCGGCAATGGGGGCAGCTTTGCCGATGCCCAACACATTGCCGCCGAACTGGTGGGCCGGTTTTTAAAGGAACGCCACGCCCTTCCTGCCATTTGTTTGGGCTGCAACGCATCGTCCACCTCGGCGATTGGAAACGATTATTCATTCGATGATATTTTTGCACGCGAGCTTTCTGCCGTTGGGCAGGCTGGCGATGTCCTGATTGGCATTAGCACCAGTGGAAATAGTTCCAACGTACTAAAGGCCATTCATGTGGCCAATGCCAAAGGCATCCATGCGTTTGGGTTAACTGGCAACACCAAAGGGGCCATTACCCGCACCTGTAACTGCATTGAGGTTCCAAGCAACCACACACCTCGGATTCAAGAATGTCACATTTTGGTGGGGCATATTGTGTGTGAATTAATTGATGCGGCGGTTATTTCGCCTTAATACGCACTCGACATTAACCCATCATATAGCCTTGCCAATATTCGCTCGCATGCCTTGCCATCCCCATAGGGGTTTTTAACGCGTGTCATTTGCTGATACGCATCGGGTGAATTTAGCAGCCGGGCCACCTGCTGCACAATGGCGTCAGTGGCAGTGCCCACCAACACAGCACACCCCGCATTCACCCCTTCCATGCGTTCGGTAACATCTCGGGCGACCAATACGGGTTTATTTAAACTGGGCGCTTCCTCTTGAATGCCCCCAGAATCGGTTAAAATAATGGCGGACAACCCCATTAATTCCACCAATTGAGCATAGTTGGCCGGTGGGTACACCGACACATTGGGAATGCTTGCCATTGTTTGCTCGACCAACTTGGTAATATCAGGGTTGGGGTGGGTTAACCACACCACATCCAACTGATGATGATCCTCAACCAAGGTTTTCACTGCCGACATGACATTGCGTAAGCCATCGCCCCAGTTTTCTCGCCGGTGAATGGTCACCAACATCATGGGCCGCTTGGGAGAATGCTGGGTCGTCCACGGGTGCCCAGATGCCCCAATGGTTTGCACCTGAAGCAAGGCATCAATCACCGTGTTGCCCACCTGGTGCACACCATGAATAACCCCTTCATTGGTGAGCGCTAAAGTAGCCGCTTGGGTTGGTGTAAAGTGCCAAGTGGCGAGTTGAGTGACCATTCTTCGGTTGGCTTCTTCGGGAAAGGGCGCCATTAAGGACCCTGACCGAAGGCCCGCCTCGACATGGGCCACTGGAATGCGCTGGTAAAACGCCGCCATGGCACCACATAGCGTGCTCATGGTGTCGCCTTGCACCATAACCACGTTGGGCCGCTCAGACTCGAATACAACCTCTAAGGCTTGCACCAACTGGCTTTGCAACGACGATAGTCGAGTGGATGAGCGATCAACCGTTAAGGTAATATTGGGACGAATATTAAACAATTGAAACACATCATCCAACACTGCCTGGTGCTGGCCAGTTGAAATAACCAAGGGCGTAAACTCGTGTGAAAATTGCGCCTGAATGGTGGCAACCATGGGCAATAGTTTGATGGCTTCTGGGCGAGTTCCAATGACAATGGCAACGGTGTTCATGCGTCTATTATGCGGGACATTGCTATTTGGGTGCAAGCTACACAGCTGCGTTGTCGTGCCTGGAAATCACCTGGGTGTAAATATCCACTTCTTGTTTTACCGTACTTGCCCAATCATACGATTCAACCGATGCCTTGATTCGTTCTTGATCAATGGGCTGTTCAATTTGATTAGCAATGGCTGTGGCAAAGCGAAATTCAAAATTGGGACCTTCTTCGACGACAACCCCACCCTGCCCAATGGCTTCAGGTATGCCACCATTGCTACTGCCAACAACTGGTACGCCACATGCCTGGGCTTCTTTAATGACGCACCCAAAGCCCTCAACCCGACTCGGGAGAACCAATATCGTCATATGCTGCATGTACGATGCGACAGATTCTACTGATACTTTTCCAGTAAATGCAACCTGAACATTTAACTCATGCCGAAGAGCATCTGCCTTCATTTGGTCAGCAAGAGGCCCCTCACCAATGACCAAAAACTGATCAATATGGGTAAGCTTTGATGCCTTATGAAATATTTCGATGAGTTTGTCAGCACGCTTTTTGAAAGCTAACATGCCAACATAACCAACGATCACTTTTTGAGTTTGTTTTTTTTGGGTTGGATGGAACAGGGCATTGATTCCATTGGGGACCACTGAGGAATGCATTGGGGTCGCCCCTTTTTCTAAAGCAACCCCTTTAATATCAGTCGACACAAAAATGGCATGCTCTGCCTGACTTAACCGTTTCATTTGATTTTTCATTACTATTTTATTTATCCATCGCCCAAGCGCCCAGTTATTAAAGGATTCCCCCATTCGATAAATATCCGATCCGTGGCACGTTACCACATATGGAATGTCCCATTGTTTTATGGTTGGAAATACCGTCATGCTCCACAACCAATGAAAATGAACCACATCAAAGGTTTCTTTGATCCATTGATAGGTCTTATTTTTAAAGCGTGGACGGTACGCATCCAGCGAATGGTATGGAAAAACATCAATATTACAATTTAGTATTGGGTTTTGAATGTCTAAAATATTATACGGTTTTTGTTTATAATCACGGATATCTTGATTCCACTTTAATACAGTGATGGCATGCCCCATTTCCACAAGTTCCTTGGCACGCCAATATAAAAATATGGCCGCTTGGGGATCTTTCTGGGTTGGAAAATAGTTGGTAACAAATAATATATTCATGATCTAACGAAACCCCTCATAATATTTTTGAGTGGCCAATACCTGGCTGACTTGGCGTCTAAATGCTGCCAGTGCTTCAGCATCAATGGTGTCCACAATATTATTGGTTTCAAGCGAATCCTTTTCCAAATGATGCACATACTCCTTATTTTCCTTTACCGAATAGCGGTATTTTATTGGATATTTCACCACCCCAATTTGTTTGGCATAGGGCTGAATTTGAAGCACAGCCCGATCTTTTTTTTCTGCAAATATAGACGCTCCCATAAACGTTGTGTTGGTTACCCGATGGTTCAATAAATCAAAAATGGTGGGCATAATATCCACTTGAGAAAATACCCCTGGCAATCGGCGAGGAGAAGCCTTTGGAACCACCAAAAAAAATGGCATGCGATAGGACTCTTCGTAAAACCCATTTTCCAAACTGGTTATGCCATGCTGCCCCATTGGAAAGGCATGATCACCAGTGATAATAACAATGGATTGGTCGTCCAACCCACGCTGCTTTAGCCCGTCAAAAAACATGCGAATGCCCATGTCGACATTGGCCATGCTATTGGCATAGTGTTCTTGTGTACTTTTAGCATTGGGGTACGCCAATCGAATATGCTCAGGAACCATAAACGGTACGTGGGATTGGCTGGTAAGTATGGTTGAAAACAACGGCCCGTCATGGGTCTTTTTGATATTGTCAAAATACGTAAAATAATGGTGCATGACCCGATCGTCTGATAGCCCCCAACGGTTTAGAAGCGCATGGTCAGAATCGTCCAACATATCATAAACAGTCTTGGTAAAGTGAATGCCGTGTTTTTTCAAAAACTGATGGCGATAATCATAATTTAAATCATCGTGCCCCAAGAAAAATAATGACTGGTACCCTAGCTTATCAAGTTCATTGAATGGAGAACTTAACTGAATGGAAGGAAACGATGTAAATAACTTGCTGCGGAAACTGGGCATGGCTGAAAACATGGCCGCTGCCATGCCCTTGGCGGTTTGGACTGAGTTGCCATAAAAGGCATCCACCGTAATTGCATGTTTGGATAGCTGGTTTAAAAATGGCGTCACTGGCTGATTTTTTTCGTTTACGAGTGCCTGGTAATTGGCATTGAATGATTCAATTAAAATCAAAAAAACATGGGGCGGGTTCTGGGCATTCACCATTGGCTTATTAACGCTTGGTTCAAGGGTTTGGTTGGGCTGCTTTGGCTGAATGGCAACCGATGATATGGGGTTTTTATAATAAAATGCAGCCGAATGAATAAAGCTTAATAGTGGGTCGTGGGTTCGTATGGGTGCCCATGCGCATGCCATGTACACTGCCACTAACCCAATACCATGCCATGCCGGCGAATAAAAACGAGCCGGTTTAAAAGCGTCCCATTTTAGGTGGACACCCAACATAATGAGGCACAATACCGGCCAATAAGCCATGTTCGACCAATCCAAACTGTGGCCAATGGTAAACCATGAATCAGATGACCCCATCAGCCCGATATTGTCGGCAAAAAAAGCGTAGTTAAACAGTTGGTGTGATGCAAAGTGATATGAAATTAACACATTAAAAAACAACAGAAATAAACAGGCCCAGCCAAAGCGTTGCCATGATGTTCGCCCAATGGCGATAACAATGGCCCCTAAGAGCATGACACTGAACACACTAAAGCCATAGTATGGCAGGTTCGTTAACGTTAGCGGCAGAGTTCCCATGCTGCTGGTAATATGAACCTGGTGCATGTAATAGGCTTGCAACACACCCACAAACAATGGAAAAAATTGGACCAATGGGCGAAGAAGCTCACGCGCTACCCGAAGCATGCGAGAGATTACCATGCCAGGTTACTCATTTTTTAGATTAATACCTTGGGGATTCACGTCCTGAATGTAACTGCGCCAATGGGGGGGAATATCCACAATGCTGCCATCTCTTGATTTCATGTGCAGGGCCGTGGTTTCAGCTATATACCCGCATTTGAATCGCCACTTTAAGGCATTGTAAAGAGCAGCATCTGCCCCACCTACCCCCAAAATATCGTGGTACTGGCGAGGCATATGTTTTGGGTGAAACAATTTGTAATTTAAATGATCACGCAAAATACTGCCCCGAATGCCCATAATGCCACCCGCAACAGGGCATAAAAACGTGTGGCGAATGGGGTACAGTTTGCCATTGGACCCACGCACGTTCTTGGCGTTTAACACGTTTCTTTCTGGGTTGCAGGCATTGTTTTCATACGATAATCCAATGGTGCCATAGGCAGGCAAATGGGCAATGGCATCCACCAAGGTTTCAAAATCCTTTTGATTAAATAAAATATCAGACCCCATTTGCATGATCGTGCTGGGCAAATTTTCATCAGAAATAAAATCTCGAATGTAATAATTGATGCAATTATTGAATCCAAAATTAATGGGCAAATGCACAATGTCCACACGATCCGATGAAATGGTGGTTAAAAATTCCTGGATTTGAGGGGTTGCCTTTGAATTGATGATCACCAAATAAGTGTTTGGCACGGACTCAACAATGCCCACCATGTTGGTGATGGTTAAGGCGACACACTCGTATTCGTAATGAACCACCACAAATACCACTGTGGCATCTTTAAACTGTCGTCTATCCATGCCCTAATGAAACCATAAAAAGGAATAAAAAAACAGCACCCAATGGCTTTGAATGCTTGCGTTATTTAAGGTAAGCTGAGTATGTGAATGACCAAGGCATCAAAAAAAGGCTAACCGAAGCATTTTCGCCCGTTGAACTGAGTGTGGTG
Organism: Candidatus Margulisiibacteriota bacterium; assembly: GCA_016779165.1. GTDB lineage: Bacteria > Margulisbacteria > Marinamargulisbacteria > UBA817 > UBA817 > UBA817. The sequence continues at coordinate 14,121 of JADHOE010000025.1, forward strand.
GATGATTCGCACAAGCATGCCCACCATAAAGGTACCCCACATACCCAAAACACCCATTTTGATGTCACCATTGTATCGGACGCCTTTACCGGTATGCCATTGGTGGCACGGCACCGACGCATTCACCATGCCTTGGCGGATGCCTTTTCCGGCACCCTTCACGCCTTAAAAATAAGCGCATATAGCCCAAGTGAGTGGACGAAAAAAAACCGCTGAATGATTCAGATATTTATTATTGAAACCCCCAATGCCAGGGGAACGTCCCATGCCTTTCAACAACGTATCCTTGGCCATGTGCTGAATTGCACCCCAAGTGATATTGCCATCGCCAGAAACGGAAAGCCAATATGCACGTCCCACCCCGTTTATTTTTCTGTGAGCCACAACCTCACCCACTTTGCCATGGCAGTTTCGGATGCACCGGTTGGGCTGGATATTGAAAGCATTCATCGCCCCATCGATTGGGCAGTGCTTAATAGGGGACAAGATACCCCTATAACAAACCGACACCCGAATTGGCCAAAGACGGCATTGCCCCTTGCACAAGAGCGAGTGTTGGTGTGGACACGGTTTGAGGCCCAATGCAAACTTACTGGCTCAGGAATTCGTTTTCCCATTCAGCTGAACGCTGCTTGGCCTTTGCGATCTTTTGTTTGGCAAGATCTGTGTTGTTCGGTGGCATGCCAGGCGCCGAATGCATGCGTGACAATGTTTGCGTTAGTGGGGGCCCAAAATGCAAGCCAATGGTGTGGTAGTATGTTGACACCGTTAACGCATAGCGACGTGATATGGCCACTTGCGTTAGAAACTCCAGAGTAATGCACCGGCGATTTAGCCAGTGGACCCCAGCCAAGCCATTCACATGATGCAACTTCCATACATGAATGGGCTGACCAAATTTAATCGCCATAATGGCCAAATATGGCAGGGGCTGGGTATCTCGGTATTCAACCATCACCGGTTGCCATGCCCCAAAACCATTGCGAATGTAAGGGTCAATTCGACTGGGTTTGGATTGAAAGGTTTCCGGGCGAAACCCATGCTCTTGTGGATAAACACCCAATAAAAACAACATGGGCCGTAACCATTGGGATTTAAAAAAGGTATCTGGTGCAATCATCAGGCTTTTATAGGGGGAATAAGCAAACACTACCCAATGCACCCAATGGGCATCGTTGCAAATGTGAATCCCCGGTGCCCATTGCTGCTGTTTTGGGGCATTCACCTTGAGTCGGATCCCACGAAAAAACAAGGCCATGCGAAGGGTCCATTTAATGCCCTGAACCATCCATTGGTGCCACCCAAACCAACGGTAACTCAATCGGCCAACCACAACAAAAAACACACCCAAAATAAACAATGGCAACTGCTGGATGATCATGACGTGTGCCAATGCCAATCGAATGATTTGTAGACACGTGATAATGCCCTTGCAAACAATTAATTGAATAACCATAACATCAAACCAATCCAAACCAAGGCACTGGGGATGGCACGGATGGCCACTACCACAGTCGCTCGAGCTTCCAACCGAACCATTCGGCGCAACATACCCAATTGGTCAGACTTAAATATCATGGGACATGCCTCCAGATGATTGATCATTATCGATGTAATCCCAAATTCTAGCTTTTCGTTGGGCATCGGGCGACGATGATTGGGTGGCATCCGAACGGGACCCTTCGTTGGGGGGTGCTGCCGAAGACTGTTCTTGCGTTGCTCTGGACACATCTTTTTTGTGCTTCTTTTTAATATACAGTGATTTATCAAAAAATTGATCGTTCAGCGACGTGCCATCGGGTGACGGGGCCTGTGCCCTTGGTGAAGATGCCGGTTGTTGACGGATGTGGCGGCCACTGGGTGATGGTGTCGATGCATCAATGCGTGATGATGGTGGCACATTGGGCTGGTCCAGCTGGGTATCGTTGGTGTGATTGTGATTGGCCTTGGCCATTTGGTCCACCAATTCATGCAATTGCCGCTCTTTTTTCAATGAATCGGAGGTATTGCTTGGTAATGGGGCCGGCTCTGGTTGATCAGCAACTGATATGGCGAGGGGAAATGGGTGAGTGACCTCAATGGTGACGGCAGGGTGTTTGAATTGTTGGTACAGGGCCTCTTTCTGAACAATGTTTTGTTGTTTTTTGAACTCCCGTAATTTCGAGTCGAACCACCGGTAAAGGTGGACGGATCGATGCAAAGAAGCGTCTAATTTTTGTGTAAATGCGTGAATTTTTTCGGTTTCATTTCGTTCAAAATACCCCAACAATTCATTGTATAAGCGCCGAAACTCTTGGTAATACTTGGGTTGAGTGTCATCAACATCGCGTCCTGAAAACGGATCGTCAATCATGGGGTTGATGCACGATCGGACGATGATGGCGCGTCATCATCCCATTGGTCCACTTGGGTGGACGGAGCCGATTCTGACGGTGGCGAAGGTGATGACTGTGCCTGCTGCCTTAAGTGCTGCATCATGTCATTCACTTCTTTTTTTTGCTTTAAGCTCATGTCTCGCATGAGTTTGGAATATTCTTGGTTGAGCATTTGAACGGAATCATGCAAATTTCGGGACCGATCATGAATGTCTTTTTCCAAGGCCTTCATTTTTTGTTCAATCAACGCTTCGTACTCTTTTCGTTCTTTGGCTAGCTTTCGTTCCAAAAACAAGCGAAACAAAATAAACAGAGCATACCCAGCAACAATAAATGGAACAATAATATTCATGATATTAGTCATGTTTATAGTTTAACCCAAGCCGCTGGCGTCGAACAATCTTGCGAATGGCACCATACTCAAAATTGGGCAGGGCTTCATTTAAATGGGCAGTGACATTGGGCATAGGGGCATCGATGCAGCGTTGAATCGTATGGGAAATAATGGTGTTGGGCAACAAATTGAGCAAGCCCAATGCTTTTGGAATCGTGCTTGAAGACAACAGTTGATCGATAACGAGCCCCACCCGTTTCAAATAGGGTGCAGGATCTTTGATGTAATCAAACAACCCAGAGGCAATGCGAAACCGCAACACATCGGTGGATGACGACATCGGTGAAAATACCTGATGGTCATTGATAAGTTGCTGCAAAGCCGCTTCGGCATTCTCTGACCTTGGGCCAATATGCGCCAACACCTGGTGATAGTCTTTGATGGTGATTCGTTCCTTCAAGGCATGCGTAATTACTGTTGCAATGTCTTGTTCCGGGGTTGGCATGGCTGACACATAAATTCCCTCAATCAACTGCGGGTGATACCGCGACTTAAATACCCACTGATCCACCCCGTTTACCATTTTTTTTTGTGCGTACTCTTTAAAAAAGTCCACACTGCTCGCACTAAGTCCACGCAACCAATCCACCATATTATAGTCGGTGAACCCTACGGCCAAATGCAAGTCAACCATTTGCTCTTCTGGCAAAATATCACGCTCAGTTAAATGGCTCCACGCACTGATTGGCAGCAAGCGCAACCAATCACAAATGAACTGAGGCTGTTCAACGGATAAGCTCAACAACCGGTGGACCACCTGAGCATCGTCCATCAACGCGTTTGGAATGGGGATCTTTTTGACCACGTGCTCAATAATGTCCCACACGTGTTTGCGCTGACTTAATCGAAGTTCCATAATGGCTTAATCATATCAAATTTACGGTGATTGCCCCACGCCGGCTTGAAGATTTTCGCTAGGGAGCATGGCCATTAAATCCTCATAGAACGATTCATCTCTGGGTTCAGAATTTGGGGCAGTTATTTGAGAGTATGGATCCTTATACGATTGAAGAAACTTTTGTGTATCTTTATCAAAGTCACCCCAAGGTTGGTTGGTCCCCAATGCTTCCCTTGATTTTTTTACCATTTGTTCCAATTTGGCCTGGTGCTCGGTTCGAACCAAATCAGACACCTTGGTGTTGAGCATCTGGTCAAACTCCTTTATAAACGTCATTGGCGCTTGGGCAGCGGTACCTGCTTGAGCAAACGCCAATCGCCGACCAATGGCCTGTTGATCGGCACTGGATGTAATGCCTTTGTCTTTAAATAAATCACGCAACTGTTTATTTTGATGCGCCTTCGGTTTCGTTTGAGCCAGTTGCAATTCTTGGTACACTTCTTGCAGTTTTCCATCGATGGCCACTGGTTGGGCGGACCGGTTGGGATCGGTAATGTAGCTGTGCAACTGGCGTGAAAATTGATGCGAAAACCCCATGCCATCCGATGGTTTTGGCGCATGGTCGGCTGAAAACCGATCGATAGACTGGGTTAATTTTCGGGCCATATCGTTGTTGATGCCCTCAGGCAATGGATCAGTGAGCCCCAAGGAACCAATAATACGTGCATGCAACCGTGAAACAGGGGATTCGGTATTGTCACTATTTGTTGCTTGGGGTGCCGCAAATATTGGACCACTTCCACCCCCAACCTGACTCAAAGACTCCAACACACGGGGCACCATGGTTGAAAAGGTTTTAAAGATTTCAGGCTTTTTATCTGAAGGAATGCTGGTGCCCCCGGTGTTCATTACCTCACCCTTTATAAAATCCAACATGGGGGCCCATGCACCGGATGATTCAAGGGATTGAAACAGGTCCTTAATCTCGTCATCGGAATTAAAATAGCCCTGGTTCACCACATGGGCCAACAGTTTTACCCCATGGGCCTTATCCTGAAGGTTATCTGACATTAAGTTATTTAATACTATCGTGCTAGTTAACTTGATATCCAAGGCATGCTTGCCCGTTATACTTTTTTTTCTTAAGAGTGCCATGGCACTTAAATCAAGGGTCATTGTTTTGGATTTATCAGATTTTAAAAATTCGTTTCGCTCATCTTGTGTTAGATTTGTCATGGTTCGAAACACCATGGCTTTGGCAGCGCCAGTATCCGTGGATGGTTGTGGATTTAAGCAATGATCCAAAAACTGAAACAACCCACCATTCTGTTTAAGGCGATTAACACTATCGTTTGCAGCACCTTCCAAGACCTTGTTGCCGTAATAAGTGTCCAACAGTTTAAGGCGACCATTTTCATTGAATGGAAAAGAAACCAAGTCGGTAATCTTATTGATACGATCTTTTGGTCGTACAGTCAGTCCCGCTTTCAATAAATTCATCCTATGTTCATCCAATGAGTCCCCTTGGCTATCGGACGTTTTGGATGCATCTCTGGGCGCTTTTAATACCGACTTTTCAGGGCCATCCGCAATGTGGGCCAATAGTCGTTGAAAATTATGTCGCGCTTGTAAGATATCGGAGGCAGCAATGCCCCAGCTAAATCCAAATTGAATTGGTGAGGTGTAATCACGCATTTTGGCAACAGCTGTTGCCATTTTTTTCATGGCCCCTAGGCTCAATTGATTCAAATCAACCATTACTTTTAACGGCCCATCGCCCAGGTCCTTTATTAAGCGACACACATCTGACGAACGTGGCATTTGTTCAATAAAACTGGCCACCGCGTCACCCTTGCCATGCGTGATCAATGCCGTCATGGTGCCCACAATGGCATCACGTTTTTGGCCTCGTTTAAACGAAAATGATGGTTTAATTGCCACGTTAACTGGAAAATAGTTATCCGCTTTTAAACTTCGGGGAACAGTGCCCCCCATGGTTGATATTGACGTTTCAATAATGGACAACATAAACTTGGGGGGTGCTGTCACTGCCTTGTATGCCATCAATTGCGCTGGTTTACTTGTATTATAAACATTATCAATAAAGTCATTGGATCGATTCAGCACCTGCTGAAGCTCAAAGGCATGACGGTCATTTTTAGATATGGTGGTTAATGTGTCGGCCATTA
>JADHOE010000026.1 GCA_016779165.1 Candidatus Margulisiibacteriota bacterium
ATGTTAGACCCTCGACCCGAAATTAACACCCCCAAATTAGGCATTTACAATGGTTCCAATGGGCATCGCTTGAAGGTTGGCTGGCAGTGCGTCACTGGTAATGATAACCATGCCAACCCCCAGATTAAATACCCGCCACATTTCGGCATCTTTAACGCGCCCAGCGGCCTGTATCTTTTTGAATATTGGGGGAACATCAATCTCAGAATAGTCAATATCAAGCAAAAGGTGGTTGGGCATAATTCGAGCAATGTTTTCTTCTAATCCCCCACCAGTAATGTGGGCAATGCCATGAACATCACAGGCATCAATGGCAGTTAGCACATCTCTCACATAAATTTTTGTTGGGGTTAATAATTCCGATACAGAAATACCATGGGTTCTCATGGTATCTGGTGTGCAGGCCTTACGAACCAAGGAGTACCCGTTGCTGTGAATGCCACTGGATGGCAACGCATAAATGGTATCCCCAGCAGTAATTTTTGAGCCATCGATAATTTGCGATTTTTCAACCACCCCTACGGAAAATCCCGCCAAATCAAAGTCCCCCTTTCGATACATGTCGTTCATTTCTGCCATTTCACCACCCACCAAGGAGCAATTGGCTTGCTTGCACCCCTGGACCATGCCACCAATGATTCGTTCAATTTGATCTGGGTCCAACGCGTGCACGGCAATATAATCTAAGAAATACAGGGGGCGCGCCCCACAACAAATCAAATCGTTTACACACATGGCCACCAAATCAATACCCACCGTATCGACATTGTTTGATTCTATGGCAAGCTTCAACTTTGTACCCACCCCATCGGTGCACGATACCAACACGGGTTCTTGATACCCTTTGGGAAGCTCAACAAAGGATGCGAACTGCCCCAGTCCTGTTAAAACCTGTGGGGTAAAGGTTGATTTAACCAAGGGTTTGATGCGCTCAACCGCATCATTTCCTGCATCAATATTTACACCTGAAGATGCATAATCCATGGGATCAGTATAACCAATATGCCAAGGCTATGCCATGGCCTGTTCAAAATCGCTGCAAATATCGTCCATGTGCTCAAGCCCAACTGACACCCGAATCATATCTGGAGTAACACCCGCAGCCAATTGCTCGTTTTGGCCCAACTGCTGGTGGGTGGTGGATGCGGGGTGAATCACCAAGGTTTTGGCATCCCCCACATTGGCCAAATGGCTGGCAAGTTTTACAGAATCGATGAACGATTTTGCTGCGTCATACCCGCCCATTAACCCAAAGGTAAACACGGTTGGAAAGCGATCGTTCAAGTAATGCTTGCATAATTCGTAACTGGCGTGATCTGAAAACCCAGTGTAATTTACCCACGCAACCTTGGGGTGCGCCTTTAACCAATTGGCCAAAGCGCTGGCATTGGCAACGTGCTTTTCCATGCGAAGCGGCAAGGTTTCTATGCCCTGCAACAATTGAAACGCACTGGCGGGACTTAGTGACATGCCAATGTTGCGTAGCCCTTGCACCCGCGCTTTAATGGCAAACGCCACATTGCCCAACCCTGGAAAGTCGCCAAACACATCCCAGTACTTTAAGCCATGGTAGCTGGCATCGGGCTCCGTAAATTCCAAAAATCGGCCATTGCCCCAATTAAACGACCCCCCATCCACAATTATTCCACCAATGGTTGTACCGTGCCCGCCCAACCATTTGGTTAACGAGTGCACCACAATATCTGCGCCATGCTTAATGGGCGCGCAAAGCCCAGGGGCAAAGGTATTGTCCACCATCACAGGCAAATTGTGGTCGTGAGCAGCAGCTGAAATGGCATTAAAATCAGGCACGTCCCCCTTTGGGTTACCAACCGTTTCAACATAAACCAGCTTGGTGGTTTCAGTTATGGCATCTGCAAGCTTACTTGCCGTTAAATCTTCAACAATCGTGACTGTTATGCCCAATCGGGGCAACGTATGCCGAAACAAGGTATCCGTACCCCCGTAAAGGGAGGCCGAAGCCACAATATGATCGCCAGCCTTACAAATGGTATGAATGGCTAAAAATATCGCCGACATGCCACTGGCGGTTGCCACCGCAGCAGTCCCACCTTCAAGCGCGGCTATCCGCTGCTCCAACACATCAGTGGTTGGATTCATTATTCTGGTGTAAATGTTCCCAAACTCTTTTAATCCAAATAGGTTGGCTGCATGCTCGGTATTTTTAAATACATAACTGGTAGTTTGATGAATAGGAACAGCACGAGACCCCGTGGTTGGGTCGGGTGATTGCCCAGCATGCAAGCTAATGGTTTCGATGTGTGATGACATAATAATCTCCTAATAACGAGTGATATTTATACGTTACCACATGTCCTGCAACAAGCGCAGTCTCAAAGGCCCCCAACCCTTGAAACAGCCATAGGTTTATTCCCTAGTATATGGCAACAAAACATTTCTTTGAGCTGCCTGTTATTGGCAATAAGGCCGCCACCACCTGATTTACCAGTATTGGCAAGCCATTAATCTGTTGGAGTTAAAAAACCAGCAGCACCAATACAAGAGTCACCTTGGGCACTACTTTTGCCTTGAAGGGAATCAACAAGCTTGTCGAATAAAGTAGTTGCACAACCTGTTTTTTGACTCGAATCAAGAAACTCCTCGGGATTTTTTTGGTCCCCATTGCTTGATGCATTACCATTTAAATAATCTAAAATAGTTTGGAATGTTACCGGATTAGAAGTTCGCCCAAATCTAACCTTTGGTTTTGGGAGAGTTTCCAAGAATACCTGAACCCCTTGTTCATTACTTTTCAAAAACGCCCCCGTATCCACGTCATTCCATTTCATTTCGTTAAACTTAGGGTTGCTTCTTAATTCTTCATTAATAAACGTATCAACATCGTGCTCACCTTGACCACAGTGCGTCTTTAAATGTGATCTAATTAACGAGTACACCTCGTCGAATTCATGATCTCCTGTATTATAACAAATATCAAAAAAATAGACATTTATTGAACCATCCTGTTGTCTTATAAAAGACACGTTCGCTGGTTTTAAATCAGGTATAAAGAAATAGCCATCATCTATGGACTTTAGAACCAATGCCTTAAACATTACATGGCAAACTTCCTTTTTTATTTCATTGTTTGTTTGGTGATCGTCTAGAAACTCTTGTTGCTGAAATGCCAAGTCTTTCGTCACTGTTGTACTAACAGCGTGCAATTTGTATTGAGTGTCACGCACTTCGATTTCAAGGCCCGTTTCACCAAACAATGAAAGAAGTTTTTTAAGTTGCTCCTCAACACGTATCTCGTTTGCCATTTTTTTAAAATGGTCAACTAATCCTTTTAAGTCTGAACTGTTAATGGGACCTTTAAATTTAAAGTGTTTAATTTTGATCGGATTACCCGAATCGTCAGTTGAATCAGTTACTATTTTAACATCTCCCTCGTTGGCAAGGTGTTGATCAGTTATAAGTGTAGTAGGCGTACCGGCACATTTAATTGGGGATGCGGGGGGCGTAGTATAATCTGGAGGCTTAATAAAATCGGGCTCAGGGGTTATGACTCTCTCTCCATTACTATTTGAACCACCAACGCCTCCACATGGTTCTTTCGAATTTAATCCAGTTGGCCCTGGGCTAGTAGAGCGCCGCCTTTTCGTAGAACTGTTAGGTGTTCCAGGTGGTGATGGTCTAAACCCAGTATTTGTAGAACTTAACATATATAATCACACCTCATGCTTTTTTTATAAATTTTATTAATTATTACCATATTTTTATTAATTTTCATAATAAATTTTCTATTAATATCGTTCAAGCAGTCATAACAATTTCAAAACAATTAAAATTTCAACAAAAATAGCCAAAAACAACTTGGCATCAGCCGAAATATCTTTTAAATTATTGTTATGCAAATGACTGATATTTCTGGGGTTTTTGCATCTGGGGTGCATTGCGGCATTAAGGCGTCTGGCGTTTTGGATTTGGCTTATATTTTTGTACCTGAATGCGTTGGTTCCGCCGTGGTCCTTAGTCAAAATGCCATCCGATCCGTTACGCTGGACCATAACGAAACGGTGTTTAACACCAACCCCATCAAACTCATGGTGATTAATTCCGGAAATGCCAACAGTGTCACCGGCCCCATTGGAAAAACCCACGTAAACCAAACTGTAGCAACAGCGTCACAGGCGTTTGGCTGCAAGCCAAGCGAGGTTGGCGTAGCATCCACTGGAATCATTGGGGTGCCACTGCCCATTGATTGCATTATTAATGGCCTTCAATCGTTTTCTGGAAATGAAAAAAATGGAGATGCCTGCGCAACAGCCATTTTAACCACCGACTTGGTAAAAAAAACAGCCGCCCGCAGCATTACCATTCAAGGGCAAACCGTTCACTTTTGCGGCATCACCAAAGGCTCAGGAATGATTGCACCCAACATGGCCACCACCTTGGGGTTTATTGTGACGAACGTGGCCATTAACAACGCAACCTGCCACCAAATGCTTCAATCTGCCATTAACGATTCATACAACATGCTTTCGGTTGATACCGATCAGTCCACCAACGACATGGTGAGCCTGCAATCTACTGGCGAAATCGCCCTATCGTTATCCGACACCGATCAAAAAGCCATTCAACATGCCCTAACAGAACTATGCATTGATTTGGCGAAACAAATTGCTAAAGATGGCGAAGGGGCCACCCATGTGGTTGAAGTGCATGTGTTGGGGGCACAATCAAAAAACGATGCTAAACGTGTGGCTAAATTGGTGGTGGATTCCCCTTTGGTTAAAACCGCCATCGCCGGTGAAGACCCGAATTGGGGGCGCATTCTTATGGCCCTAGGCAAGGATCCATCGGTGGTTATTGACCATGCCGCATTGACCATTGATGTCAATAATGAACTTATTTTTAGCAATGGAGCACCCCATCATGCAAATAAAACCCAATTGGCCAAGGTGATGAAACACCCCACCATTGTCATTACCATTCACATTGGCAATGGCTCATACGAAGCCACGGCTTGGGGCTGCGATCTTACCCACGGCTACATCGACATCAATACCGCCTACAATTAAGGGGCAGCTTTGCCAATACCGCAATTGGCGTTAAGTCCGCCGCAACACCCAACATTGGCTTCGCCATTTCCCCTCAAAGTCTTTGGGGCACAGCTGTTGGGTCATTGGTTGAATAAAAGCATCGCTCGGCATGCGTTCCAATGGCAATGTAAACGATGTTGCATTGGTGCTAAACAGCAATTGCCCACCCGGATTTAGCAGTCGCCAACAGGAATGAATCAGTTCAACAGCATCCTTCTTTACGCTAAACAGCCGTGCTCCTTTTCGTTTTGATTGACTAAACGATGGCGGATCGCAAATAATCACATCGTATCGCCGTTTATGCCGACTTAAAAACTCAAACGCATCCATACGTGCCATGTAACAGGCATCCATAGAAAACCCATTCAATTCAATATTTTTTTCATTCCAATCGTTGTAAACCGGGTTAATGTCCACCGATGCAACAAAAGACGCCCCATGCTTAAGCGCATAACACCCAAAGCTCCCTGTATAGGCGTACAAATTTAACACCCGTTTACCCGCACATTGTTGCCCCAACCACTGCCGTGTGTTTCGGTGATCAATGAACAACCCAACATCCAAATACCGGGTTAAATTCAATAAAAATCGGCAGTTGTTTTCCTGAATTTTCACCCACGCATCCTGTGATTTCCCAATGGGTTTCACGCTATCTTTTCGCCGGTCTTTCAATACAATCTTGGCTGGCTTTAAGGCCGTCAAGTCGGCTGATACCCATTCAATCGCATTGGCCAGCTGGGCATCGGTTAGGTTGTTATCGCACACCCAAATCAACCAGTGATCTGGCAGTGAATCAATCATGAACGGACCACCATTGTCCCGATCATACACCCGAAAGTAATCAATGCCTTGGCGCCTGGCCCATTTGGCCAAATGCTTGTAACGCTTTTTTATTCGATTCCCAATAGGGCCATACCATTGTGTGTGATCATTCATTGCAAAACCAATTTTGATTAAAGTACTATAAACCTATCGTGTCAAAACGTTTTTTTAGCAATTTTTTACCTGGCACTCCCGCCATTTTATTTACCAGCCTTTTATTTAATTGCTTTTCACTTAAGCTATTTATCGACATTGGCAATTATAATATATATCAAACCTTATTTTTTTTTCATTGCTTAATCAGCATGGTCATCAGCCTCTTAATATCAACCCCCTCTGCAAATAACCGATCGTTTGCGTATTCCTGCGCGCATTCCATCACAGCACTGCCATCGTTTGGTTTAATCTGCATTAAAGGGCTCATTTCGCCATCGCTTTTGATGGTGTATTTCTTATTCAATTTTAGCCTTATCCTAACCATTCAATTCATTATTGCTGCGATGAAACATCCCCACCCCCTATTCTACAGCTTCATCGCCATTTGTTTTTTATGGGGAACCAGCATTGTTATTGAATCCATTCCATTCATGTATGACTATTTGGGGCCACTCACCATGTCGTATCACTATTCACTCATTACTGACGGCGTGTTTCATATTAGTACAGCAGTTTACATGGCATTATTACCCACGGCTTGGTTTATTGTGGGTTATGAGTAAAAAAAAGCGCATTGCAATTGGGTGCATTTTCCTAAGCTGCCTTCTGTTAATTTATTCCCAAAAATACCCCCTCTACCTGGATTTAACCACAAACAAGCACTTAAAGCCTGCCTTATTTCTCTCAAAAAAAGTCAATGCCCTTCCCATGCCAATTCTCGTCACGTTTTTTGTATCAGATGCATTATCCAAGGAACTGCAACTGGACCCGCTAACCCATTGGCTCAACAGCATTTCACCCAAGGTTAATGTATCTGTACTCAACCACAGCAGCTCACCAGAAACAGCTGACCATTACGATATTTCATCCGATGGCATTATTGTCATTGAATACAATGGGAAACGAAACGACATTGACTTAATTGAGCAGATCATCATCAATGAAAGCCATGCTATTGAAAATGTCCAAAATGCAATCACCCGTGCTGTGTTGCAACTCATCCAATTAGACCCTATTGAAATAATGCTCGTCCACTCAAGCCAAATGTCCCTACTCGATTCATCAGACCCCATGGGGCTCAAAGCATTTTATGATCACTTCAATAGCCCATTTGTATCAATCAAAGAAATGCATATTAATGACGTTGCCACAAATGCGTCACCGAGCGATTTGGCCATACTTTACAAGCCAACCGAACACATTCGCCCGCAGCTTCCAGACCTAACCCAATGGGCAACGCAACAAAACGCCCTGGTGATTTTTGCCCACCCCAACTTTCCAGACATTTCCAACAGCATTATCAATGACCCATCCATTGTGCTGAACAATAGTATTGTTGAAGATACCATTGCCCATTTAATGCAATCCAAAAACCAGCTGATTATTCAATACCAAACAACATTCAACCAAGAACTCATTGGGGTATTCCCATACTCAGGGTTCATTGACTTTAACGAAAATAATGGGTGGCGCGCGCGTGCCTTAAGTAGCCCAGACTCTTTTTTCACCCATCAAAATGACATCATAAATGGCCCATTTAGTTTGGCGATTGAATCAAAAAACCAGCGCTTAACCGTATTAAACCATTATTTAATGCTGTCTAATCTTTGGATTACCCAAGGCGACAACGCACTAATTCTAGAAGACATTATTTATTCTCACTTGGATGAATTTCCCATTCAATCTGCACGAAACACACGCAATGATTTCATTATATTAAGCCCAATAAATGCATTAAAATTGGGCATGATGTTAATTCTTTTACCCCTGGTTGCCATTTTGCTTATCGGGTTCATGGCACGCTACCTATTGCACCAAAAAGCATCACCAAAACATGCCCATTTGCCAAAATGAATGCCCCTTTGAATCATTCATCCAGAATGCTATGATACATCTATGTTAAGCAAAGCTTCCAGAACCATTGTAGATACAGTAAAACAAACCTTTGATTCCGACCCTTTAAAAGTCACATTTTTGGATGTCATTTGTGCTCAAATGTCAGACCGAACCATTACCAGTCTGAATCCCCGAGAACTTCATGATTTTATTGAGTTGTTATACTCGTTTTTTATTGTTGAACACCACGATAAATCGCATATTTACTTTGGAAAGCCTGAGCTTAAATCAACCACATTAACCAATACCTACATCCTTAAAATGAGCCACCCTGATGCCTCGCACCTTTTTATTACGCTTGAAGAAATTCTTCGTAAACATCGGCTTCGAACCACCCGCCGTCTGCACCCCGTGATTGGCATTAAACGTGATGAAACAGGGGAAATTATTGAGATTGTTTCTCCCACCGAAAGCGACGAGCGACGATCTTTGGTGTTCATTGCCTTTGAGCAATTGTCCAATTCAAACTTGGTGCCATTAATCAAAAAAGACCTCGCATTTCACATGAATTGTGTTCAACAATCACAAATTGATTCAATGTCGATTGAAAATCAACGGTCAATTGTTCGCCAAGAACTTCAGACCTTAAAACCGTCAGTATCATCTGAATGGGTTCAGTTGCTTGAATGGTTGGGGGAACACAACTTTTCTTTTTTTGGTTGCCAAGTCATTAATAGAGACCAAAAAAAGGTTACAAGAGCCTTTGGCATCTGTCAGAAAAAAATAGGCGTTGAATCGCTTTATTCCCCGTCAGATGATGTACTTGACCACCACAATGAAGCCCCCTTCATTGTTGACCGAACCACCATTATTAGCCCCATTCAACGGTTTGAACCGCTAATGAAGGTATCGTTCAAATTTAAGACTACCCAATACATTTTTTATGGCATACTAAAGCGAAGTTCCATGTATGCCAAAAACATCGACACACCACTTATTAATAAAAAAATGGACTACATATTTAATCAGCGCCGGTTTCTTATTGGAAGCTATGATTACAATGAGGTCATTCGAATTTTTAATGACATTCCAAAATTCGAACTCTTTCGCACCACCAAAGAATCACTCTTAGAAATGGTTGATTTCATTATGTCCATCACCAACCCCAATCATATTCAATGCTACAAAAAATACAACGCATCCACCAAACAATTGCGCATGTATTTTGTTATTCCATACTACTTATTTGGGTCCGACACTGTTCGCCTCATTTCATCTACCATTTGCGATCAACTCGATTATTCATTCAGAGAAATTCTACCCATCAGTGCACCAGAAAAGTGCCGCATCCATTTCCACTTCAAACTGAATCAGCCACCCAAATTACCTGAAATAGATCATCTTGAACGCACATTAACTCAACTGGTTCAACCATGGGATGATCAATTCCTAAATCATGTGGTATACAAAGCGCCACAATTATTGGACATTGACCCACACCTGATTGAAAAAATACCATCACACTACAAGGTTCGAACGCAACCTGAATCAGCTTTAAGGGACATTCAATCGCTGTTAAGCTTGTCCGATGACAGCCCTATCTTTTTTGAGCTAGCATCATTTGATTACCCCACATCCTCGGACCTTGCCGGAAAAGCATCCATGCTATTGGTGTACCACCGGCAAAAACTTGATCTAACCAATATTTTACCCATTCTCCACAACTTTGGAATTCATGTTATCGATCAAATCACGTCTCGGTTTGGCGATTCAGAGTCAACCACTGGGTATATTTTAGCCTTTCGCTTATTGGATTCAAAAAAGAAAAAACTCAATGAGTCTGCCATTAAACCACGATTAATTCAGGCATTGACCGATGTTTTTCAAGAAACATTGCCCAATGACCCATTGAATCAACTGGTATTGTCCACGGCATTAACCAGCAATGAGATTTTTATACTCCAGGGGCTCCGAAATTATATGCACCAGGTATTTTCATCCAACTACTCTCTATCGTCCATCAATCACGCGATTATTCATCATCCGGAATTTGCCAATGCGCTTGCACAACTGTTTCAATCAAAGTTTAACCCAAAAACCGATAAGCAACAGCGGCTATCTGCCATTATTTCATTGACGGATGAGCTTCAATTGGCCATAAAAAAAGTCGATCAAATTGTAGATGACGAAATTTTAAGGCGATTGATGTCTCTTGTTACGGCATGTGCTCGAACAAATGCCTTCATTCGTTCAACTGGCGACGCCCTTAGCTTTAAGTTTGACTGCCACCAGATTTTTGGCATGCCCACCCCTGTGCCCTTCAGAGAGACGTTTGTGTTCGATTACCATCTTGAAGGCGTGCATATTCGTTTTGGTGCCATTGCCCGTGGTGGCCTTCGTTTTTCCAATCGCCAAGATGATTATCGAATGGAAATTCTAGGGTTAGCAAAAACGCAGCAAACAAAAAATGCGGTGATCATTCCTGTGGGGGCCAAAGGCGGCTTTATCGTTAAACATTTTCCAACCATTACCCATAACGATAGCATTATTCAATACAAACGATTCATAACGGCTTTGTTGCAAATTGCGGATAACTTAATCAACGAAAAAAAAGCACCAAACCCATCGCTGATTTGCTATGATGATTGGGACCCATACTTTGTTGTTGCTGCAGATAAAGGCACCGCCACGTTTTCGGACCATGCAAACGCTGTTTCATTGAATCGCCAGTTTTGGCTGGGTGATGGGTTTGCTTCTGGGGGCGAGCATGGGTACGACCACAAAAAAGTGGGCATCACGGCTAAAGGAGCGTGGGAGTGCACCAAACTTCATTTTAAGTCACTGCAATTAAACCCAGAAAAAGACCCCATTACGGTGGCTGCCATTGGGGACATGGGTGGGGATGTATTTGGCAATGGCATGCTATTAAGTAAAAGCCTTCGTTTGGTGGCGGCATTTAATCACATGCATATCATGATTGACCCAACCCCCAACGCAGCAGAAAGTTTTAAAGAGCGAAAGCGCTTGTTTAACTTACCAAAATCAACATGGAAGGATTATACCTGCATTTCTGCCGGAGGTGGGGTATTCGACAGGCATGCCAAAGAAATTAAATGCTCCAAAGAAATGAAGGCCTTGCTTAATATTTCAGAAGCCACCATTAGCGGTGAGCACCTGATTCAATGCATTCTAAAGTCACAGGTCGACCTGATTTGGTTTGGCGGAATTGGCACTTACATTAAAGCCACGAGTGAATCCCACCTTGATGCCGGCGACCCGTCGAACAATTCTGTTCGGGTAAATGCAAACGAAATCAATGCCAAAATTATTGCAGAAGGCGCCAACTTGGCGATTACTCAAAAAGGGCGAATTGAATATGAGCTTGCAGCAAAAGGCCGCATCAATACAGATGC
Organism: Candidatus Margulisiibacteriota bacterium; assembly: GCA_016779165.1. Lineage (GTDB taxonomy): Bacteria > Margulisbacteria > Marinamargulisbacteria > UBA817 > UBA817 > UBA817. The sequence goes on from JADHOE010000026.1 coordinate 11,294, forward strand.
CATCGACAATTCTGCTGGCGTAAATATGTCTGACTATGAAGTCAATATCAAAATCATGTTGGCGGCATTTCAACAAAACGGCATTATTAAAAACAACGACAAGCGAAATCAACTGTTAGAAACGGCCACGAATGAAGTCACATCACTTGTGCTTCAAAACAACATTTCTCAGCACATGTTAATTTCAATGGATCAATATCGATCGTCCAATCAGCCCTTTCTAATTGACCATACCATCTCGGAATTAATTGACTTGGGTCGATTGAACTACATTGATGAGCAAATACCAAACTCAAAAGAACGGCAAGAGCTTTATAAGCAACAAATACCATTGCCACGGTGCGTCATTGCCAAAGTGCAAGCATTTGTAAAAATGCGCCTAAAAGAATCCATCATCGGAGCATCATTCTTAAAACGACCATTTTATGCCAAAATTTTTCACGATTATTTTCCAAAAAGCATTGCAGTACTTAATTCACATGACATCTTTTATGATCATCAATTAAAAGACCATATTATTTGCACCCAATTGGTAAACTATTTTGTGGGTGTATTTGGGTGCAACGCCCACAATGCCATTACATTTTCGGGTCAAATCCCCCCAGAAAAGGCCGTTGATCAACTGGTAAAGCTTGAATACATTTTCGCCACAAAGAAAAAACGAAAGGAACTGATTGAGGCCTGGGAACTTGACCCAACACACTCAGACGTTTTCGATTTAAATCAATCCCTACTTAATGCCAACTTATTGTGCCATGTCCTTAACATTCAACTGAAGGACTCTTCCTTGGAAGATTACAAAAGAGAACGGGCTCACATTAATTCTAATCTGCCATTATCCTTGGCCTGCTTATTTTTCAATAAATCATCAAAAAAATCATTAAGTGACTTGTTGGATAACTTGGATAATGCCATTGGCATTATTCATAATATTCGCCAGCTGGAATCATTTTCACCTGTGTCACATGTGTTGCATCAGCAAAAAGTATCGGTGTTATCAGATTTGTATTCTGCACTAAAAACCCTTATTTCTATCTCAAAAAAAGATCAATCCTCGGTTTATTCTAATTTAAGTCAGTCACTATCCCCAATCACATCGCAAAACGATCTTCTACCCAATTTATTCCTATATTCATTTAATTTACGTCGGCATTTGGCATCCGTTAACCAGAAATAAAACATTCCTTAAGCCCTGTAATTTTGATACAATGTCAAGGTGAATTTTCAAAAAGGGCCTCATCCTAAAACCAAATATGCACGTCTTTCACCCATTGAACTTCCCAACCGGAAATGGCCCAGTAGATCACTAACACATCCACCCTTATGGTGCAGCGTTGATTTAAGAGATGGCAACCAAGCGTTGGTATCGCCTATGAATCTGCAAGAAAAGCTTGCGCTTTTTAAGTACTTGGTAAAAATAGGTTTTAAACATATTGAGGTGGGGTTTCCATCCGCATCGTCAGTTGAATATGACTTTGTTCGCACCATCATTGACGAAGGGCTTATCCCAAGCGATGTATTCATTCAGGTACTCACCCAAGCACGACCGCATTTAATCGAAAAAACCATGGCCGCCATTGAAGGGGCCGAAAATGCAATTGTTCATTTGTACAATTCAACATCCATTGCTCAACGAGACTACGTGTTTAAAAAGACAAAAGATGAAATTATTGACATTGCGTTAATGGGCATTTCCCTTATAAAAAAAAACATAACGAAGCATCACGGAAACATTATCTTGGAGTACTCCCCAGAAAGTTTTACCGGGACTGAGCTTGATTTTTCAATGGCCATTTGCAATGCGGTTATTGACGCTTGGGCGTCATTTCCTATGATCATCAATCTGCCTGCAACCGTTGAATTATTCATGCCGAATGTATATGCCGATATGATTGAATATTCGGCAACCCATTTGCATCATCGCGACAAAATTATGTTAAGCGTTCATACCCACAACGACAGGGGCACCTGTGTTGCCGCAACAGAATTGGCGTTATTGGCTGGGGCCGACAGGGTTGAAGGCACATTGTTTGGGAATGGTGAGCGAACAGGCAACCTTGATATAAGTACTGTTGCCCTTAACTTAATGATGCATGGCATCGACCCTAAGTTGGACATGTCAAACTTACCTGAAATGGAAGCCATTTACACGCAATGCACGGGAATGGATATCTCCCCACGACACCCATATGCTGGCGACCTGGTATTCACGGCTTTCTCTGGTTCACACCAAGATGCTATTAAAAAAGGAATGGCTGAGCATCAGCCCGGCCGTATTTGGGATGTTCCTTACCTAACCATTGATCCAAAAGATATTGGCAAAAAATACCAAGCCATTATTCGCATCAATAGCCAATCTGGCAAAGGCGGCGTGGCTTATATCCTGGAACACCATCATCACTGCATTATACCAAAAGCCATGCAGCCAGATGTCGCAGCTCACGTCCAAAAAAAAGCGGAGTTGAGTGGTAACGAAATTTTGCCTGAAGATGTATGGCATGTATTCAATGATGAATTCATCAATCGGTGTGATTTTTTATCCCTAAAAAAAATCAAAACAGAATTGTTTGATACAGGCAAAGTTAAAAGCGAAATCACCGTTGACTATAACAATAAAACACACCAATTATACGCCATTGGAAATGGCCCCATTGATGCGTCAAAAAAAGCCCTTGAGCCGTTGTTTGCCTCCATTTCAATTGAGTCCTACGCTGAGCATTCTCTAAGCAAAGGGTCAGACTCAAATGCCATTTGCTACATCACCATCACATACAATGAATCAACTTGCCATGGCGTTGGCATAGATGCTAATATAACACTATCATCAGTAAAGGCATTGGTATCAGCAATCAACCGTGCCATTGCATTGGAGCGTCAAACATAATGATTCGGTTTTCAATTATTGCTGTTTTGGTTACGTGCTTCCCCATATTTTCAATGGACAAATTGTCAGTCTCAGATTATTTAGACTATCTAATCAACGATCATGCAATCCCCAAGCAGCTGCAAACAGATGTGCGCCATGCACAATCATCTTTTATTCAGTCATCAAGTGTTGCAGATTGGACCATCCAGTCATCCCTATCCAGCAACCATACAGAGCCCTACCAATCATCCTTTGCCCCTGAATACATTGACTCGTTGCAAGCCCAGCTATCTATAGCTCGCCCACTATTGAGCACTGGGGGGTATTTATCGTTTGATATTCGCCAACAACGGTTTAAACAAGCGCCGCTTAGCTTTGGTGGCATGCCCTCGGTTAATCAACCAACCTACTTCCAAAATGCCATTGCCATCACCTACAAACAACCCCTATTGGTTGGGTTTTTAGGCGATGTGCTAAACCATCCCATCAATATTGCGTCACGAAATGTGCAAGCAACGAAATTTAAGTCTGAAGACGGATTGGAAGCCTTTGTTCAATCAAAACTTTCAGAATATGTGGATTGGACGCTTCTGCATGAGCTAACAGAGCTCAGTTTCTCTCGGTTGCAATTGGCCAGAGAATCCTATGACCAAACTAAAGAACGAGTGCGGGTAAATTTAGCTGAAAACATTGACCTGCTTCGAGCTGAGGCCGCACTTGAACGAGCGCACCAACTATGGATGACCCAAAAGGCAACCTTAAAATCGTTTCAGTTTAAAGTATCCGTTCAATTTGAAAACCCCTCCATTTTGCATCAATCCCCATCATTTCAACTTTACGATATGGTGGATATCAAGAAACCCGATCATATTCTTATTTCAAAGTTGAGACGCATCACGTCCATGAACCTTAATGAACCAACCCTTAAAGAAAACTTACGTTTAAGTAAGGCCAAACGCAATGGGGAGCTGGACCTTGTTGGTTCCTATGAGTTTCTTGGTGGAAGTAGTGCATTTTACTCAGCACAACGTCACTTAAACAATAATGCCACCATTGCATTGCAATACCGTCGTGCCCTTAGCGATACCCAGGCAATAGAGCAGGTAAAGAAAGACAACGATACCTTTAAGCAATTTAAACACCAACAAACACAGATCCAAAAGGATATAAAAGCAGAGGTATTAAGTTTATACACGTTGATTGAAGAGTACAGAAGCATCTTAAACATAACGCTGAACCAAATTCTCATTTTCAAGAAAAAAGCGGACGCTGAAACCGCCCTTTATAAACAAGGAAGAAGCAGCATTGACATGGTTATTCAGGCACAAGACGATGTATTAAACTCAAAATTAAACTATGCAAATTTATCCGCTAATTATCAAAAATATGTACTTGCTTATCAAGACCTAACAGACGCCTTGCTTCAGGCCTACGAGATTACCCTTTGACGAATTTTTTTAGGTTTATTGTTGAACGCCATATTTTTGCATACATACTAACCATTAGCGTTATTCTTTTAGGCTTGGCCGTGTTGCCCTCCATAAACAGGGATACATTTCCAGAAGCTGACCTTGATGAAGTGCTTATTGTTACCAGATACATTGGGTCATCCCCTGAGGATATTGAATTAAAAATTACAAATAAAATTGAAGATGAGCTAAAAAGTGTCGATGGAATCAAGCGCTACTCATCCTTATCCATTGAAAACGTATCCCTCATCAACTTATTTTTGGATCCAGACCTGTCTGACCCTAAAAAAGTAAAGGATCGGATTCGTGAACGCATTGATGCCATTAATGATTTTCCATCAGATTTAAGTGACCGACCGACCATAACAGAAATAGACACCTCAGTTTTTCCGATAGTTGAAGTCGGGTTGTATAATGATCAGCTGCCATATGATGATCTTCGAACCATTGCAAAATCCTTTAAATCAGATCTTGAAGATATTAAAGGGGTATCAGGGGTGGATGGAAACGGATACCTCGAACACGAAATGCGGATTCACCCAATCCCAGAAAGGTTAAACGAATATCAAGTATCCATCTTGGACATTCTTCAAGTAATTTCAAATCGAAACCTAAGGGCATCCATGGGGACGCTCATCGAAACTGACTCATCATCCACCATTATGAATGATAGTCGACTAATAACGGTTGATAACATTAATTCTGCCATTGTTCGATCTAATTTTAACAACCGCTCCATTCGAGTATCCGACATTGCAAATGTGTCGTTTGGGTATGAAACACCAACCATTTTATCCGGAATTTCGGGTAAATCAGGAATATCATTCATCATCAGAAAAACAGAGTCAACCGATATTTTAACCCTAACAGAAAAAATAGACACCTTAATTCAGGAGTACAAAAATAACTACCCTGCGCTAACATTTGTAAAGGCTAATGATTCATCTTTCTTCTTAAGCAATCGCCTGTCAGTGATGATCACAAATGGTCTAATTGGGCTAATTCTGGTGATCGTTGTGCTCTCTTTCTTTTTAAATCGGCAAATGGCGTTTTGGGTATCCTTAGGCATTCCTGTAGCTGTTATGGGCGTATTTTTTATGATGCCAATGTTGGGAATGACCATTAATGTAATTTCGTTATTGGCCTTAATTATTGTCATTGGAATTATTGTGGATGATGGCATTATTGTCGCAGAAAACATTGCAAAATTTCGCGAAGCTGGACATTCTGCAATTGATGCATCTGTGTTCGGGATTCAACAAGTTTTCAAACCAGTATTTACCACAATTTTAACAACAATCATTGCATTTTCTCCCATGTTTTTCACCTCTGGTATTATGGGGAAGTTTATTTTTCAAATTCCGTTGGTAATCACCGTTGCATTGTTAATTTCATTGGTGGAAGTGGTAATCGCACTCCCCTCACATTTGGCAAGCAACAAATCAATCGTAATTCAAGAAAAACCACGTCACAAATTAATCCAGAAGTTTAGAAATAAATACGAAATCACATTAAAAAAGTGCTTAAGATATAAATATAGTCTGGTGCTATCTTTTGTTGTATTTTTTATACTTAGCATTGCATTTGCCGCTAAATTCATGGACATCGTGCTATTTCCAGAATCAAGCGCAGTTCGATTTTACGTTCGAACAGAAGCTGCGCCTGGCACCCCCATTCAAAAAACACAACAGTTGATCAAACCAATCGAAGACGCCATCAATGGCCTACCAAAAAATGAACTATCCGCATTTACAACTCGTATTGGGCAAACTGGGGATGGGTACCAATTTAATGAACAAGAAAACCTAGGGTTTATATTGGTTGATTTGGTGCCATTTTCTGGACGAAAACGATCGGCAAGAGACATTATGCTCGACATCAAATCAAAAACAAAAGATACCCCTGGGTTTAAAACAATATCGTATCAGGTAGAAGCCGGCGGGCCACCTGTTGGAAAGGCAATTAATGTACGCATTATTTCAGAAAATGATACCCAACGAAAAAAAGCCGCTGATGATGTGTATGCATTTATTCAGTCAATTGACGGTGTTACGTCGGTTGAGCGAGATGATTTATCTCAAAAGAATCAGATGGAAATCCGATTCGATTATGCAGCTGTTTCTCGGTTAAACATGTCAATTTCTTCAATTCAGGCCGCCATACGAACAGCCTTTTCCGGGGCAGTTGCCAGCACCATGCGGTATAACAATGAAGACGTTGATTTTAGAGTCGAGTTTTCTGAAGCAGATCAGGCAGATATAGCAAATCTTTCGGGGTTACTAATTCCAAACAATCGCGGCCGATTAATTCGGTTAAACGATATTGCAACCATCACAAAAAAAGCAGGAAGCCCTAATTATACCCACTTTAATGGAAAACGAACCATCACCATCACTGGGGATTTAGACAAAGATATTATCACAAGTAGAGCCTTAACAAATAAAGTCATAGCCACGTTTAAAAAAGAATCTTACCCTTCGGTTACCTTTGACTACGGTGGTGAAGCTGAAGAAACAAATGAATCGGTTCAAGGCTTAATTCGATCATTTATTCTAGCAATCATTGGCATACTATTTTTACTAATTTTACTATTCAACTCATTTTGGCAACCGTTTTTGGTTATCTTAACCATTCCGTTTGGACTAATGGGGGTTATTATCGCATTTGCACTGCATGGTGTGGACCTTGGATTTATATCCATGGTTGGAACCGTTGGCCTAACTGGAGTCGTGGTGAATGACTCACTGGTATTGGTCAATCACCTTAATAACATGGTATCGAATAGTAAAACAAAAGAATCTTTTCTTGACAGCGTAGTTAAAGGATCAGGTGATCGCTTTCGACCAATATTGATCACATCATTCACCACAGTTGCAGGGCTATTACCATTAGCATATGGGCTAGGTGGGGCTGACCCCTTTATTGCACCAATGGCTTTGGCCATTGGATACGGACTACTTTTTTCAACCCCTCTAACCTTATTTTTATTGCCAGCATTGTATTTAATTTGGAATGATCTATCACGAAAAATCACTTCCAATAAAAAGCAATCACCACCAAGCCAATTTACCTCGTCCATTTAAATGTTAACGTTGTTTCATTATAGCTACGATACCCCACTGGAAAATATCGCCGTCGACGAAGCGCTACTGCATATGGTTAACAATGACTTGAATCAAAATGGTATTTTACGCCTATGGGAATCAAAAAGAACCTTTGTCGTTTTAGGTTTATCAAAAAAAATAGTGAATGATGTGCATGAACACGCCTGCCGCCTAGATAACATCCCAATTCTAAAACGATGCAGTGGCGGGGGAACTGTATTACAAGGGCCAGGCTGCTTTAACTACAGTTACATTCTGCCAATCTCGTTATCACCTCAGCTTGAGTCGGTATCACACACGACCAATTATGTGCTATCACTCGTGCAAAGTGCCTTACGTACTATTGCGCCACATAGTCAGCAAAAAGGGATTTCAGATTTGGTGGAGAATAACATTAAGTTTTCTGGTAACGCTCAGCGGCGATTAAAGCATGCCATTTTATTTCATGGCACCATATTGTATCAGTTTGACCTAACTTTGGTTGAATCCTATTTGAAACATCCGCCAATTCAACCTGATTATCGAAAGAATAGAAACCATCTGTCCTTCATTAAAAATATTAACACAACCTATGAATCATTGGTTCAGGCATTTACCGGTCAAACACGTGAGAAAATAAGCTATACCGACGTAACAATACCCATTGATATACTAACAAAAACCAAAAAAAGAGTCCTTAATTAAATCAATCTATACGTGAATAGCACGGTTGCCGGTAGCTCCCAATGCAGCTTCCTTGATTGCTTCAGTGAACGAGGGGTGAGGATGAACGAGCATCCCAATATCTTCAGCAGATGCACGATACTCCATCGCCACCACGGCTTCCGCTATCATATCAGCAGCTCGTGGGCCAATCATATGTACACCAAGAATTTCATCGGTAGATGCATCAGATAACACCTTAATGAACCCATCGCGTTCTTCAGAAGCCCGTGCCCTACCACTGGCTTTAAACGGAAACTTACCGGACTTGTACTTAATCCCTGCGTCAGATAGCTCTTGTTCTGTTTTTCCAACCGATGCAACCTCAGGCCAAGTATACACCACACCAGGAATTGTATTGTAGTTTAAATGCACCGTATGACCAGCAATGATTTCCGCACATACAACACCTTCTTCGGAAGCTTTATGTGCTAGCATGTGTCCCTTAACAACAT
>JADHOE010000027.1 GCA_016779165.1 Candidatus Margulisiibacteriota bacterium
CCCACCCGATGATCTTGAACCTGTTGGTGACGGCGAACGCCCACCTGGCTGCTAACCTATGGGTTGATCAACGTTGCTTAGGGGCGATTTAGAACGTGGCCGGACACCTGAACTAGGCGTGCTCCCACCCGATGATCTTGAACCTGTTGGTGACGGCGAACGCCCACCTGGGTGAAATGTAGTGGCAACAGGGGCTGTTGATAGCGCTAGTGGGGGGGGACTATCGTTAATGTTTGTTTTCAAAATACCTATTAATGGTTGGCGCTCTGGTGACGTTGGATTTTGTATGGGTGATCTAGGTCCATGGTCATGCTCCTTTAATAATTTTGCCTCTACCTGTTTGTCACGCTCAGCCTTACTATTAATTGGTGATGAACTACTTTCGCTAGGTCTTAGAAGATTAAAGAAATTCGTTAGTCCATTACTCAGTGCCATCAATATGTCACTCAGCCAACCCGAGTTACTCGTATCATGTTTAGGATCACCAACCCGTTCAGGCCCAAATGTATCTTGTAGCGCCTTAGAAATAGGTTTCTCAATATCTGTTTTAATACCCTCTATCGGCCCCAGCGTATTAAATCCAGTTTTCGTGGGTGTATTGTCAGAAGCTATCACAAATTGTGCAGTCACTGAAGGTAACGGAGGCTTCTTAGATAAATTTGTACTTGCAGGTCTGCTCAAAACCAAAGGAGTCATAAATGTCACCCTCGGCCGTCTAAAAAAGCGAATTTGCTCATGCCCACCAATCAATATATTTTGAAAATTTAAGCCCTTACCAAATATCATTTGTAATTTCACATCCCTTATAACTTTTAATTTTACCAAGCCCCCAAGGAATATCAAGTAGATAATGATAAAAAGTTATGAATCATTCGGTGACCGTGTTGTGTTAAAATGCTTTCTGGATGAAACTGAATCCCAATCACCGGGTACTGTTTATGCTGCAGTCCCATGATTGTGCCATCTTTCAACTTAGATGTTACCGTTAATTCCTTTTTAGGAAAATTTTCCTTGGTCACAACCAGGGAGTGGTACCTGGTGGCTTGAAATGGGCTGTCAATGCCATCGTAAATTCCATCCCCGCCATGATAAACAGGCGATACTTTTCCATGCATAATTTCCTTTGCATACGATACGACTCCGCCAAAGGCTTCCGCAATGGCTTGATGCCCCAAACAAACCCCTAAAATGGGAACCTTATCGTAAAACTCACGAATCACATCCAAGCAGATACCGGCTTGCATTGGGCGGCCAGGCCCTGGGGATATTACAATATGGCTAATGGCCAGAGCCTTCAATTCTTCAACTGTAACAGCATCATTTCGAAAAACGACACGTTTGGTTTGTGCACTATCAATCATTTGAACCAGGTTGTAGGTAAAAGAATCGTAATTATCTATAACGACAATCATGCATTGTTTCCTTGCAAACACGCCAGCAACACCCCTTCGGCTTTGGTCAGTGTTTCATTGTACTCATTTTCTGGGACTGAATCGTTAACAATACCAGCCCCGGCTTGAACATCGTAATCCCCATGCTGGTTTTTAACAATTGTGCGTATAGCAATGCAAAAATCGGTGTCGCCATCCAAATTAAAATACCCCACAGCGCCTGAGTAAAACCCACGCGGTGTTGGCTCCAGTTGATTGATGATTTCAATGGCACGGATTTTAGGAGCACCACTCACTGTGCCCGCAGGGAAAACAGTTTTTATTAAATCGATTGGGGTGACCCCATACAGCAATTCACCGGTCACATTTGTTACCATATGAATCACATGGGAATAAACGTCAATGCCCATTAAATCCGACACCTTAACCGAATCAAATTGACAGACCCGTCCCAAGTCGTTCCGGCCCAAATCAACCAACATGATATGCTCAGCCACTTCTTTTTCATCCGCTTTTAGTTCAGTAATTAAGGTATCATCATTTTGAATATGCCGCTTCCTGGTGCCTGCAATTGGCCTCAATGTTGCCTGTCCCTTTGTTGCTTTAACCAAAATTTCTGGCGACGACCCAATCAGATGGTAGTCCCCATAATTAAAATAAAACATGTAGGGCGATGGGTTAATATGCCGAAGCGCACGGTACACATCCAACGATGACTTACCTCCCTTAATTGTGAACTTTTGAGACAACACCCCTTGAAAAATATCCCCCTCTTTAATGAACCCTTTCACTGCTTGAACGCCGTCTTCAAACCCGTCTTTTGACCAATGGCTGTATACTTGATCCCAATCCATGGCCATGGGCTCAACCACTTTGGCATGCACCTGGGATACCAGGGGGTTTTGGATGTCTTGAAGCACCCGATTCATGTCATCCATGGAATCAATGGGAGCCAGCTGACTAATGGTAATGCGCATGGTTTGTTTGGCATGATCAAACACAATCAATGTTTTTGGCAGCTGAAACTCAAAACACTGATCCGAATCTGAATTGACTGAAAGAGCTTCAATATGCCCAATGATATCCCATTTAAAATACCCATAAAAGCCCAAAGGAATATCGTCATTATGACTGCAGTGATGGTCAATGCTGCGATACAACGCATTTAAAGCATCCAATGGGGGCTTATCAACAATGTGTTGATCCCCATCTTTATTTAGTACCATGTAATTGCTGTACCCCTGGACCTTTAACAACGGGTCTTGCCCAATTATGGAATACCGGCCAACCGATGTCCCTTTCTCAACACTTTCAAGCAAAAACGAATCGGTTTTGTTTAATTTTAAATACGCAGACATGGGCGTTGTTAAATCGTTATTAAACACCTTGCTCACGCTATAAATGCCAATGGTACTCACATTGTTCATAGTAGCTAAAAGTTGTGGTTAAGTCGACCTATTTTGGCCACAGGAACGCATTGAAGGCTCAATACCATTTGGGTATACTAAATTCATATGACGGACACAAAAAACACATTCAAACACACATTAAATTTGCCAGAAACATCCTTCCCCATGAAAGCCAACCTGAATCAAAATGAGCCCAAGCGATTGGCATTATGGGAAGAAACAAATGCATATGCGAAGATTCAAGAAGCCGCCAGTAATGCTCCGGCATTCATTTTTCATGATGGCCCCCCATACGCTAACGGCGACATTCACATTGGGCACTTGCTAAATAAAGTTTTAAAAGATCTGGTGGTCCGCTCCCAATTTTTACTGGGCAAACGTTGTGAGTTTATTCCTGGGTGGGACTGCCATGGGCTACCCATTGAACACAAAGTATTATCAGAAATGGCCAGCCAAAAAAAAGAAAAAATATCAACATTATCGCCCGACAATCAACGCTTGGCGATTCGAAATGAATGCAAATCTTATGCCGAAAAATACATAAAAAAACAAACCACCCAAATGAAGCGATTGCTCACCTTGGCCAATTACAGCGCACCGTATTTAACATTTCAGCCAGATTACGAGTCCAATGTTCTATCTGTTTTTTCAGAACTAATTAAGGAAGGCCTTGTGTTTCGCCAAAAGAAACCGGTGCACTGGTCGATTGCAAACCAAACAGCACTGGCAGATGCTGAACTTGAATATAAAGACAAAGCATCGCCCACCATTGCAGTTGCATTCCCCATGCCAACCCACCCGTTTGCAGTCGATGGCCCGGTTCATGCCCTGATTTGGACCACCACGCCATGGACGCTACCAGCAAACAAAGCCATCGCTTACGGCAACCACATTAAATACGTTATTGCCACCATTAATGGCATGCATTGCATTTTGGCTGCTGACCGCATGCCCGCCATTGCTGAGCATTGCACCATTACCGATTCAATGCCCATTGACACCCATTTGCTTGCCAACCTGGTTGCACAGCACCCATTTTTAAACCAGCCCGCCCCTTTGCTTGATGCCGCCTTTGTGTCGACCGAAGAAGGTACCGGCTTGGTGCACATTGCCCCTGGCCATGGCACCGATGATTATCAGCTAGGAAACACCCATGGGATTGACGCATATTCCCCAGTGCTACCCGATGGCACGTTTGATAACACCGTTCCAGAGTGGCTGCAAGGGGTATCGATTTGGGCTGCCAACGGCATGATTATTGAGCATTTATCAATGCAGCATTTGTTGGTGTACCAATACGAACTCATTCATTCATACCCCCACGACTGGCGATCAAAAACACCGGTCATATTCAGAAGCACCGACCAATGGTTTGTTGGTGTTGATATCCCACTAAAAAGCACGGGGAAATCATTAAGAGATATGGCCTTAACTACCATTCGTGACGATATTTCATTCTACCCACCCGCAGGACAGTCTCGCTTGGCGGGAATGCTTGAAACCCGGCCGGACTGGTGCATTTCAAGGCAACGATCTTGGGGACTTCCAATTCCGGCATTCATTGACGCAAATGGGTCTGTATTGCTAACACCGGCCAGTGTTCAACATATCGCATCGCTAATTGCAACTGATGGATCAGACATTTGGTTCAAACAATCCCCCAACGAATTATTAAGTGGGTATTCAATGACTGATGATCCTCAGGCGCCCCAAGCGTTTGATATCGCATCGGCTGAAAAGCTGTACGATATTTTTGATGTATGGTTTGAATCAGGGTCGTCCTGGCATGCCGTGTTGCAAAACCGTCAAGACACATCGGTGGCTGACTTGTATTTGGAAGGCTCAGACCAACACAGGGGCTGGTTTCATTTATCATTGTTACCATCGCTGGCCGCCCAACATAAGGCCCCATTTAAGCGTGTATTAACCCATGGGTTTATTGTGGATAAAGATGGAAGAAAAATGAGCAAATCTACAGGAAACGCCTTAAATGTGGACACCATTTTAGCCAGTTATGGTGCTGAGGTCACCCGTTGGTGGGTCAGTGGGCTAAGCTATGAAAATGATATTAAAGTGGACGAATCTTTTTTTAAAGAAGCCGGCGATTTGTACCGTAAAATTCGAAATACCTTTCGATTTATCATTAGCAACCGTCATCAATTTGATGCCCCGTTGGATGAATGCCTCACTCTGGCACAATCATTTCTACCAGAAACCATTGATGCCCATATTTTGCATCAATTAGGAGAATGTGAAGCCACCGTCTTGGCTTGCTATGAGTCCTTCCAATTTCGTGATGCCAGCACTGCCATTTATCAATTTTGTACAGATTCACTGTCGTCATTTTATTTATCTGCCATTAAGGATCGCCTGTATTGTGACACCATTGACTCCGAGCGACGCATTCGATCACAAATCACATTAACTATAATATTGCACGTATTGGTTCGGCTAGTATCGCCAATATTGCCGCATACCTGCGATGAAGCCATGGCATCATTGGGTCTACCTAGCATTCAAGGTCAATCTGCTATAGGATTTTCATACCCAACCATCGATGCCTGGGGGTCAGTGATGGCCACACGAAAAACTATTCTGAAATTGTTAGAGGACGCCAAGGCCATGGGCATAGAAAACAGCTTGGATGCGGGGGTTTGCCTTCCTGAGCATCTAGATTTAGCGCCATTCCTACCCGACCTACCCGACATCCTTGGGGTATCCCGTGTAACCATTGAGGCAATAGACACCCCTCGAATTGTTGACCTTCGAAGCCACCCACGTTGCGAACGGTCTTGGAAACGTGATACCACTGTAAAAGAATGGCCAAACGGCGCCGTTTTATCTGAAAGGGATTACCATGCAATCACAAAAAACCATTGATCTTCTAACCATTGGCAACACCATTGTCGACATGGAATACAATATAAGCGACGAACGCCTACATTCACTTGGTGTTGAAAAAGGCGCCATGATGCTTATCGATGCTGCTAGAAAAAACGAACTTATTGAAGAATTGGGGCCCAAGGTTCACCTTTGCAATGGCGGGTCCGTTGCTAATAGCCTATTTGTGGCCCACCATATGGGATTAACCGGCCACCACCATGGGGTTGTTGGCAACGATGATTTAGGGACATTTGTAATGGATGATTATCAAAATCAGGGCATATCGGCATCCTTTTCAGACACCATGGTATCTGGCGATACTGGGTGCTGTTTGGTACTGATTACGCCAGATGGTGAGCGAAGCATGCTCACGTACTTGGGGGTTAGTTCCCAGTTTTCTGCATCGACCGATTTAACCCCGTTGGTTCAAGCATCGCGCAGTGTGTTTCTAGAGGGGTACTTGGTGGCTGACGATGCCTGCTTTGATACCATATTATTGCCAATTCTTTCAACGGCAGCTGCACATGCCACATCAATTATACTGACGCTATCTGATGCCGGCCTGGCATCATTTTTCTCGAAACGATTTAACAATTTGTTAAATGGACACATTGACATATTGTTTTGCAATCACCAAGAAGCCTTGGCACTATCGGGGGAAAAAACCATCCCCAATGCCCAAACCTTTTTTGAACCAACCGTCAATGAAACAGTAATAACCGATGGCCCCCATGGGGCTTATATTTTTCATAAATCAACATCTTATCATGTGCCAACGTCTGCCATTCAACCAACAGACACAACCGGTGCGGGCGATGCATTTGCGGGCGCTTACATTACGAAACGACTCAAGGGGCACCCCATTGAGTCATCTGCAACTTCGGCCCATGATGCCGCCAGACATGTGATATCAAATTATGGAGCTCGCCCATCTGCTCTGGTGGATTATTTAAAATCAAACGCCATTGCACATTTTTGATGCATAATTTTTAAGCCATCAAATTGCAAGTCGCGCTGATAAACGTCATGATTGATATGCGTTATCAGATACTCAGGCACCCCACCCGTAAGAATGGTTGCAATTTTTTGATCTTTTCGTTTAAATTCTTTTTGAATGCCATTGATTAGGGCAATGCCCCCATAAAACAAGCCCGACATCATGGCAGATTCGGTGGTCTGCCCAATCAAAGCCGGTGGCTCCCATGGAAAGTCAACCAGTGGCAACTGCTCAGCCCCTCGGTGCAAGGCATCCTGCATCATCTGAAAGCCTGGGGCAATCATCCCCCCCAAGTAGCGGCCCTTTTTTTTCACTCGGCAAAAGGTAACCGCTGTGCCAACGTCAATAATTAGGGCATTTGCATTCCATATGTGCTGAACAGCAACCGCATTTACCAATCGGTCAATGCCCACACTTTCAACAGGGTCCACGTCAATGTTTATGCTATCAAAATGACGATGCTCTAAAAAAAGAACCCGGTCATCTGCGATTTCTTTAATCGTATTGTTCAGCGATGGAACAACAGACGATACCACATACCGTTGAATAAGGTGCGCAGTAAAGAAAATAGAAAGCGACGCCATGTCCTTCCCAATTGTTGTTGCGCTTATTAATTGATCGTCTTTATAAATATGTGCTTTTATTGCGGAATTTCCAATGTCCACCAAGGCATATACCATGTCAACAGAGTGATTGGATTCCAGCCAATTGTCAATTAATTAAATGACACACTTTTGTACAAATCAGCCAACATTTTATTAATTGTTTCGTCATTTTTTTGAATGCCCTCTACAGTGAAAAAAAATAACTCGCCCAACAACAAAACGTAGCTCATCATAAACAATTGATCTTTGTCCATAAAGCCTCCTATTGTGATATACCCACTTTTTCGGTAAAGTAATCATGGTTTTTTTATGATACCTTCAACAACCCTCGTTATTATTGGCCCAACAGCGTCCGGAAAATCGCTTTTGAGCATTAAAAAGGCCAAGGAGGTGGGGGCTGAAGTTATCTCTGCTGATACCGTACAAGTGTATCGTGACTTCACTATTGGTAGCGCAAAATTAACTGAATCAGAAATGGGCGGGGTTCCACACCATTTAGTTGGCCATGTCCACCCAGAACACCCCTACAATGTGCAACAATTCTTGGATGATGTCACCACGCTTAAGGCGCAACTTAGCGGCCCAATCATTATTTGTGGCGGCGCAGCACTATACCTTCGTGCATTGCTGTATGGTTATGAGCCACTTCAGCGGTTGCCAGACCACGATAAACCCACGGGCTCAGCAGAAGATTTGTGGCAAAAATTGAAGGATATTGACCCTGAGCTTGCAAGTAAAACACCGTTCCAAAACAAGGCTCGTGTGCAGCGCTATTTAGAGCTATACCTTATATACAACCAACCACCCTCTCAGCTATTTAAATCTCGTACCATATGTGACCCAAGCTATACCGTTATTGGAATTTCAATCGAACGCACTGAGTTAAAGGAAAGAATCAATACCAGAGTAAACGAAATGATTCACAAGGGCCTGGTTGACGAGGTGAAATATTTAATGAAAAAATACAGTGGTATGGCACCAGCATTTCGCGCCATTGGATACAAAGAAGTAATTCAATATTTGCAAAATTTTCACGATAAAGACACCATGATTCAAACCATTAAGAAAAATACCTTTGACTATGCCAAGCGCCAAATGACTTGGTTTAAGCGATTTAACAATGTTCAGTGGATTCCTAATGACAGCATTTAATGCACAGAATCGCGCTTATGTGCTTGCTATCCTAGGTGCGTTGGTGATATCCGGCATCATTTACTTTCCAAGGATGCCACTCAACTTTGACATTGTTAAAGGGGAGCCTGCCATTCAAACCATCCGTTCCCCCCAGTACATTGAATTTCAAACGCCAGATGACATTAAAAAAACCAACCAACTGAGGTCTGCGCGAAAGCAATTAATCAACCCCATTTATTCGGTTGATAGTTCAGTGCAAAAAAATATCAATGCTGCTGTATTTTCGTTTTTTACATCGCTTAGGTCAAAAAACACCCAAGAAAGCCAGCTGTCTTTTTTAACGTCAACCGATCGTATCGCATTGTTTGAGTTATCAGAAAAAAATCTATTGGCACTTGAGCACAGTGTTATCAACACCATTTCAATTATCCTTAAAGAGGGAATTAAAGAAATCAATGACACCAACATCAGTGCAAAGGTTGAAGAAATTAACTTTGAGCATTACCCATATCAAACCATCGCCTTAATTTCATCCATTTGCAAACAATTTATTCGGCCCAATTTATACATTGATGAGCAACGCACGAAAGAGATTACCGAAGAACAACTCAATGCCATTGCCCCGTTTGTTACCACATTTAAATCTGGGCAACTGATTATTTCACAAGGGGACCGCTACACGGAATTTCATATTGAAGCATTAAAAGCACTGAAATTGTATGGATCAAAAACCAATGCCACAAACTTTATTGGCATCTTTGTGGTTTGCACCCTGCTTTTTTTGTTGTTTGAACGATTTTTATATTATTTTTGTGGCAAATTGCACAAGCAAGCATCGGCTTATGTGCTATCTTACGTGTTGGTTTTGCTCATTATGCTGATTGCCTTGGGGCTGTACTCCATTCAGAATGTAAAATTTGTAGACACCTTGCACTTTCTTATTCCTTTGCCTGCAATGATTATTTTAACCTGCTTGCTGCTCACCCCCAACATTGCAATGATTACTGGGACAGCTTGCTCAATTTTAGTGGCTATTATGTACCAAAATAACCTGTACATTTTACTGTTCTTATTTTTTTCAACCTGCACAACTGCGTTTTCCTGTTACAGGGTATACAAACGCTCGGATTTGGTTTCATCTGGAAACGTGATTGGCATTGTAAACGTGTTGGTTATTTTTTCTATCGGTGTTTTAACTGATATTGCATCGCCCATTTGGTACCTTTATAACAGCATTATTGGCTTTATGAATGGGTTCTTGTGCGCCATGATATCATTTGCATTGCTTCCCTACTTTGAAAGTTTATTTAAAATCACAACCTCTTTTGGATTGCTTGAAACAGCCAACTTAAATCACCCCCTGCTTAAAAAACTGATGCTGAATGCACCTGGCACATACCAACACAGTTTAATGGTGGCCAACTTGAGTGAAGCCGCTGCTGAGTCCATTGGTGCGGATGTCATTTTAACCAGAATTGGGGCTTACTTTCACGATATTGGAAAAATGAAGCGCCCCATATTTTTCTCTGAGAACCAATTTTCTACGGGAAACCCTCACGATAGCTTATCGCCCAGAATGAGCAAGATGATCATATCAGCTCACCCAAAAGATGGCGTTGAAATGGCACAAAAATACAAGCTTCCACAGATTCTCCAAGACTTTATTATGGAGCATCATGGGACATCCCTGGTCTCATTTTTTTATGATATTGCAAAAAAGAATCAAGACTCACCCGACCACGAGTCATTGAAAGAAGATTTTAGATACCCAGGACCAAAGCCAAAAACCAAAGAATCTGGCATCATTATGTTGGCAGATGCCATCGAAGCCGCCATTCGATCCATTGATAAACCAACACTACCAAAAATCGAAAACTTAATAGAAAAAATCTTTATTATGAAGATTACCGACCATCAGCTGGATAACTCCGGGCTAAGCTTAAATGATATCCAGTCAATTAAAGCCACATTTTTATCGATGTTTAAAAGCATTTACCATAGCCGATTGGATTATGAAGATGAACTGCAAAAAATTGTAGAACAAACCAAAAGCAAAAATAGCCATGTCTAATATTGTGCCTCAGTTGGTGGTGAACAACCAACAATCCATTGCCATTCCATTTGATATATCGCCATACGCTGATCGGGTATGTTCACATTTAAATATTGAATTTTCTACTATTGAGATTACCCTCTTTTCTCCTGCTGACATGATGCAGTTAAACCAGCAATACTTTAACCAAGAGATTCCAACCGATACAATTTCATTTAATTTATCCCCTGAAGATTTGATTACTGGGGATATTTACCTTTGCCCCAGTGTGATTCAAGAAAACGCCGTAGACTATAACCATTCATTCGAAAAAGAGTTGAAAATTGTGATTATTCATAGCCTTTTGCATTTGATAAACTATACCGACACAACACCCGAAACAGCCGCGCAAATGGCGGCCAAGCAAACCGAGGTGTTTATGCAGATTGAGCTCAATGAGAAAGCCTGAGTATCGGTTTACGCATCGCGTGATGCTGGCCATACAAGGGTTGTTTTTGGCTGTTCGTCGGGAACGGCACATGCGCGTTCATTTGATCTTGAGCGTGGTTGTTTTATCTCCGCTTACGGTAATAGAAACACGGCCATTAAACGTGCTAATTTTAATTATTCTTTTGTGCATATTGCTGATTGTAGAATTAATCAATACGGCCATTGAAACAACGGTTGACCTTGTTACCCGACGATTTAGTTACAGGGCAAAGCTTGCAAAAGATACGGCATCAAGTGCGGTTCTTATTGCGGCTGGGTTGGTGGTATTATTTAGCATTTTTATTTATGGGCCAAGCGTGTATAATCTTACAATGGGAGTCTTAATTGGACATTAGCACGTATAAAATCTTAACCTTTTTTACCTTTCTTTTATTGTCCGGGCTTTTTTCCTCGACCGAAACTGCATTTACTGCAGTTAATAGAATTCGTTTAAAAGGGTTATTTGAAAAAGAAAAACCCAAACAAACGGAAGATGTAGAGCGTTTGCTTGAACACCCATCAAAACTGATTACGGCCATCTTGATTGGCAATAACTTATGCAATGTGGCCTGCTCTGCATTGGGAACGACAATTATCATTGATATCTTCCGTCAATTTAATGTGACAAACCTGGCCATTATTATGCCAACCGTTACCATTTTCTTAACCATTTTATTGCTCATTTTTGGGGAAATCACCCCAAAGACATTGGCATTAAAACAGCCCGAGCGGTTTGCTGTATTTTCATCCAAGTTTATTTCTCCATTTTTTATTTTGTTTTACCCTGTCATTATTGTTTTTGAGGCCTTTAATGTATTGATTAACAAATTAATTAAGTCTGATTCTCAGCTATCAAATCGAAGCCTAAACATTGATGAGCTTAAACTCATGTTGGATATTAGCCATGATGATGGGGTAATTGAATCTGAAAAAAATAAAATGCTCAACAGCATTTTTGAATTTTCAGACACCGTTGTTCGAGAAGTAATGACGCCAAGAACCGACGCCATTTGCATATCCGATAAAGAAAGCACTCAACGTGCCATTGAGATTATTATGAACGTTGGTCATTCCAGGATTCCTGTTTACGAAGAAAAAATGGACAATATTGTGGGCATTATATACGCCAAAGATTTGCTCAATGTGCCGTCCGACAATGGTGCGATTAACGTTAAAAAGTTCATGCGAGATGCTGAATTTATTCCAGAAACTAAACCTGTTGAGGATTTACTCACCCAAATGAAACGGTCAAAATTTCATATGGCCATTGTGGTTGATGAATATGGTGGCATGTCCGGGATTGTAACGTTGGAAGACATTGTTGAAGAAATTTTAGGTGAAATTCAAGACGAATACGACCAAGATCAAAAAAATGAGTGCATTAAAATTCAGGAAAACAAATATGATGTAGACGCAAAAATTAATATTAAAGACCTTGAGCACTTTATTGGGGTTGAGTTTCCTGATGATGAAGACTTTGATACACTTGGGGGCCTTATTCTATCGATTAATGGGTCTATTCCCCAAAAAAATGAAGTGTTTAACTATAAAAACCTGTCCATTTTAGTGAAAGAAGTTAAAAAAAGACGCATTTTACGGCTTGAAATAACAAAAAAACAAACTGAGTTTTTATCCTAATGACGCAGACGTTCACGGATCGCTACCTGTTGCGAAAGATTCGACAATCAATGCATCATTCGTTATACAAAAACCAAAATCAATCCCTATCAAAATACTGCAATATTGCACCAGAGTGGTTGCATCAAGCAAGAAAAAACGCGCATTATATTTTGAGCCAACCCCACTCATTTTGGCCAGATTGGGCGGTTGCCCAGTTTTCACCTACCCATCCCACCACCAGTTACCCGCATCATGAGTTGTTTTGCTTAAATACAAGTACACGCGAATCGTTTACATTTTTTCACACAAATGCCCGGTACACCATGGCCATTAACCGGTTGGGATTTATTTCTTTTCCTAACTTGGGATGGGGCATTTCAATTCAATATAAGTCACATAACCAGTTCGAAACTATTTGTGACGCATCCCCCCAATTGCATGGATCAGAGTACCGCGTGAATTACCAGCGATCGCTCGACGATGACCTCGCACTTTCTGTAACAATTACATGGGACAACATGTTACCCAAGATAGCCATTTCTCTAACAAATAATGGCCAAGCTACCTTAGAACAACACATTGCGGTGGGGGTGGTGCCCTATACAAATGAAGGTGCAGGGATCATTCGATCCACTCAATTCACATCTGACTTTAAACTCATTGTTAATGACGCCTCCATTATTGAATCATCCATTCCCCCAGACAACGTTATCTGCACCGAATTTAATCAGGGCAATGTGTTTGAATGCTCAAAAAAATGGGAAATGATTTTTTCAGGCACATGCGATGATTGCATGGGGAGCGCATTGTATGAATACCACCCCCATATTCCAAGTAAAAAAAGCATTGAGATTGATTTATCTATTCGCCATGCACTGCCATTTATTACCCCGTTGTTTTACCCCATGCAAAAAATCAATCGAATGTTTTTATCGTCTCAAAAAACACCCCCAGATGGCGCACCTATTCAACTAACAAAAGCCTGTCAAGTGAATGCCATTGATGCCCCGATTGCGGCCTTGCCGATAATAATCCAAAGCTTTTTAGCATCTCTTCATAACAACACATTTGCATCATCCACAGTGGGGTTATATTTTTCAGTGCACACCCTGCTTAAATTGCAATCCCCCCATCAAGCCGCGCTTTTTTTAAATCATTACACTGATTCACCATCATCATTTTCAACATTAACCACCATCACATCCGCTCAAAATCAAATGCTCAATCACATTGTTATTATTGATGCCTTGCTAACATATCGGTATCGGGACCAACGCTTGGTATCAATGGTAATTCAACACGCACAAAAAAAGTTATCATCAGACCCTTTCTTTGCATTCATTCGAAGCATGACCATAAAATCATTTAACGGGTACCTTTCATCTGACCATTTTTTTGAATGCACATTAAAACTCATGATCTTTTTATATGCCTCAAAAAAAATGGCGCAGCATCAGATTGAAACCTCACACAGTAAAGAGTGTGAAGACGTATGCGGAAACTTCTTTCAAATCATTTGCAATTCACCTCAACTAATGACCCAATTCTGCCGCACCTTTTCAACTGACACCCGTATTCCATTGTCTGAAAAACTGTTTTTAAGTGAATTTATTTTTTCTGAATGCCTTCCGCGGACCTATTCAATCCAAATAAAAGAACAACTCACCGAACGTTACTGGGCAACCAACCACGTCATGGACCCACACAACTACCATGGATTCTCGGCAGAAGAAAACCTTTTGTATTGCTTTATTGCGCCATTGGACAAATGCAATCATATAATGGGCCACTACTTTGGCAACATTACCCCCCTAGGGCATTACATCAACCCAAAAGTCTGGCCAATTTCATTTTCAGCTTACCCAAGCCCAACCGCTAATGCCCATGCAATAGCCATTTATTTTATTCTTGAACAAATTATTCACGTCACTGATAAAACACTATATATTCATGCGCCCACCAATTTTGAATGTCTTGATATTCAACAGTTATCAACCCCCTTTGGGCAGTTAAGTCTTAGCCTTTCAAAAAAGGACGGTGCCGTAAATGTGGCGTTTAAGCATGAGTTTCAAGCCTCGCCCACTGCCATCCTTTTGCACTGCCCAGCGAATTATACCTCCGCGCATTTTGCAGACAACAAGGAAACGTTTGCCATAGAAAATCACTGCATCCAAGTACCTCTAAATGAGTCACACATTGTGATTCAGCCCTAATTTATCCATGCACTAAAGCATTCTGTGCATCCATCGATAAGCCTTGTACGGATAACCTTATGCCAAAGAAATCACTGTTTTCTAAATATGTAGATAAAGAGGGGCGACTGGACATTGTAACACTTCAAAAAGCCGCGCTTTCTGATCTGCATGAGCTGGCCTTGGAATTATCGATTGAGCAATACAACCAGCTCAAAAAAAATGAACTGATTTTTAAAATTTTGCAAGCCAACCCCAATGAAAACGGCTTAATAAAAGCCCAAGGGTGCTTGGAAGTGGTGGCTGAAGGTTTTGGGTATTTAAGAACTAATAATTACCTACCAAGCTTCGAGGATATTTATGTATCAAATACACAAATTCGAAAATTTCAGCTTCAAACAGGGGATTTGGTGTCGGGCATGGTTCGCCCGCCCAAGCAAAACGAACGTTTTTTTTCGCTTCTACGCGTTGAGTCCATTAACTCTGAGCCCCCCGAAAATGTGACCACTCGCACATTGTTTACCAACCTAATTCCGGTATATCCTTACGAACAACTAAAACTAGAAACCACATCTGAGCTTATATCCGGACGAATCATGGACATTTTATGCCCCATTGGCAAAGGTCAGCGGGCGCTGATTGTGTCGCCCCCAAAAGCAGGCAAAACCACCATGATGAAAGAAATTGCAAATGCAATATCAAAAAATCACCCTGAAGTACTAATCAAAGTGCTATTAATTGATGAGCGCCCAGAAGAAGTCACTGACATGGAACGGTCAATCGATGGCGAAGTGGTTTACTCCACCTTTGATGAACCCCCGGAGCAACATGTTAAGGTGGCTGAGCTGGTATTGGAGAGTGCACGACGATTGGTTGAAAGTGGCAAAGATGTACTGATTTTATTGGATAGCATTACGCGGCTATCCAGGGCCTACAACTTGGTGGTATCGCCATCAGGACGCACGCTTTCTGGCGGGCTTGACCCAAGTTCGCTTCATAAACCAAAACGATTTTTTGGTGGCGCCAGAAAAATAGAAAACGGAGGAAGCCTTACAGTTATTGCCACCGCGCTTATTGATACAGGGTCTCGAATGGACGATATCATATTCGAAGAATTTAAAGGCACGGGCAATATGGAAATTCATTTGGACCGCCGGCTGGCAAACCGCCGTGTGTTTCCAGCCATCGACATTCTAAATTCAGGCACCAGAAAAGAAGAAATTTTGCTCTCTGGAGATGTTCTTAAAAAATCTTTCCTTCTACGAAAAAACTTGGATGGCGAGAACTCAATGGAAGAGCTTATTAAGCTGCTTCAACAATCCGAATCGAATACCGACTTTTTAAACTCCCCCATTTTTGGCGGCTAATCATCGCATTAATATCGGTAAGTATCCGATTTAAACGGCCCTTGCTTTGGCACATTAATATAGGTGGCTTGATCGTCCGTTAATTCAGTTAGTATGGCGTTGCATTTGTGTAAGTGCAGCCGCGCCACTTCTTCGTCCAACTTCTTAGGTAATACATACACCCCAATGTCATACTTTTTTTGAGCCAATTCAATTTGAGCTAATACCTGATTTGTAAATGATGTGCTCATTACAAAGGACGAATGCCCTGTAGCACAGCCAAGATTTACCAGTCGGCCTTCCGCCAAAAGAATAATGCTATGGCCCTCTGGGAAATGGTACTCATCCACCTGCTCTTTGATGGTTTCTTTTTTAATGCCTTGGTAAGCCTCTAATGCTTCCACTTGAATTTCATTATCAAAGTGACCGATATTGCAAACGATGGCTTTATCCTTCATCTGGCGCATATGCTCGATTCGAATAATGTCCTTGTTCCCAGTGGTCGTCACAAAAATATCAGCTCGATCCAGGACATTTTCCACGGTATTTACTTCATAACCAGCCATGGACGCTTGCAGCGCACAGATGGGGTCAATTTCAGTCACCACCACCTTGGCACCAAACCCCCGCATGGATTGGGCGCACCCCTTACCAACATCCCCGTAGCCACAAACCACAACTGTTTTTCCGGCAATCATAACATCGGTTGCACGCTTAATGCCGTCAGCCAAAGACTCCAAGCACCCATACAAGTTATCAAACTTGGACTTTGTTACCGAATCATTCACGTTAATGGCTGGGAACAGCAATTGCCCAGCCTCATGCAATTGGTTCAAGCGGAGCACCCCAGTGGTTGTTTCTTCAGATACACCTTTAATGGCTTTAGCAATGGTCTGCCAACGATTGGGTTGAGTGACCAATGACGTCTTAATTAAATTGAGCACCAACTGCATTTCTTTATTGGTTGTTTCCATATCGCAACGCGATGGGTCCTTTTCGCAAGCAACACCTTCATGAACCAATAAGGTTGCATCCCCGCCGTCATCCACAATCAAATCAGGGCCTGATCCGTCGGGAAATATAAGTGCTTTTTCCATGCACCACCAATACTCCTCTAAGGTTTCGCCTTTCCATGCAAACACAGGAATGCCCGCCGCAGCAATAGCTGCAGCGGCATGGTCTTGCGTTGAAAAAATGTTACAAGATGCCCAACGAACGGATGCCCCCAATGCAACCAAGGTTTCAATTAACACGGCCGTTTGAACGGTCATATGCAGCGCACCAGAAATTTTTAAATCTTTTAATGGTTTTTCTTGCCCATGTGTTTTTCTTAGCTCAACCAACCCTGGCATTTCATGTTCAGCCAAGCGGATTTCCTTTCGCCCAAAGTCGGCCAAGGTTAAATCCTTTACCTTGTAGTCTGTTGAGTTAAGCGTTGTTGTCATTTTGCACCTCTTCTTAAACTATAGCTAACATTATCTTATATATCAAAGATCAAGTATAGACTTAATAGAGATTGACGTACGCTTAAACCAGTACACACCTACATTCACGTAATGCATGGCCTTGTTATTGGGCAGTAACATGACCTCCGGGAATAGTGACGGTAATGGGGCAGAACGTTGTTAAAGGGAATAAACTCATAAAAACCCGAGAATCTAGGAGTTGAAATGAGAAGAAAAAACAATTCTGACATCTATGTAACACATTGAAATGCCAGGATGCCCGCCATTGGGCTAACGAGCATCGGCTCTTTCAATGTTTGCGGCGACACGTTAGTCATGACGTTATTTTGTTATGTGTGAGATGGTATTTGTCGTATCAATTATTACTCCGCCCAAAAAGGTTTGGTATTTCAACAGCCTCAAAAATAGTGAACTAAACGTCCACTATTTTGTGACCGGATTAATAAGTTATAGAGATTTGGTAGAACTGATGGATGAACGGGGATTGAAAATTGCTCATAGCACGATTCTTCGGTGGGTATTGAAATTACGATCTTGGTTTTATTGTCTGGATTATCGTGTGCCAAAGTTCTAATTATTTTGACCGCCCAGAGTTTGACCTCGGGTGACTCATCCTCTAATAAGCCAATTAAATTTGGCAATGCGTCTGCTTCTACGATCTTGGTTTTATTGTCTGGATTATCGATTGCCAAAGTTCTAATTATTTTGACCGCCCAGAGTTTGACCTCGGGTGACTCATCCTCTAATAAGCCAATTAAATTTGGCAATGCGTCTGCTTCTACGATCTTGGTTTTATTGTCTGGATTATCGTATCCCAAAGTTCTAATTATTTTGGCCGCCCAGAGTTTGACCTCGGGTGACTCATCCTTCAATAAGCCAATTAAATTTGGCAATGCGTCTGCTTCTACGATCTTGGTTTGATTTACTGGATTATCGTATGCCAAAGTTCTAATTATTTTGGCCGCCCAGAGTTTGACCTCGGGTGACTCATCCTTCAATAAGCCAATTAAATTTAGCAATCCGCCTTTTTCGTTGGCGATCTTGGTTTTATTCTCTGGATTATTAAATGCCAAATTCGCAAGCACTCCGGCGGCCTGTTCTCTAGCGAAGGGTGACTCATCGGTTAATAAGCCAACTAACCCTGGCAATGCGCCTGCTTCTACGATCTTGGTTTTATTGTCTTCATCGTGTAATAAATTATAAAGCGCGCCGACAGCATATTCACTAACCTCGGGTGACTCATCCTTCAATAAGCCAACTAAACCTGGCAACGCACCTGCTTCATTGGCAATCATGGGGCAATTGGCTTCATCGTGTGATAAGTTATAAAGCGCGCCGGCAGCATATTCTCTAACCTCGGGAGACCCATTATTTAATAAGCCAACTAAACCTGGCAACGCACCTGCTTCATTGGCGATCATGGGGCAATTGGCTTCATCGTGTGATAAGTTATAAAGCGCGCCGGCAGCATATTCTCTAACCTCGGGAGACCCATTATTTAATAAGCCAACTAAACCTGGCAACGCACCTGCTTCATTGGCGATCATGG
>JADHOE010000002.1 GCA_016779165.1 Candidatus Margulisiibacteriota bacterium
ATAGCAGAATGTAATAATTTATAAAGAATCCTAGCAGAACGCTGTGGCATTAATGCTAATTGTTCAAGAGCTACGATAGGCGTTAAGTGCCTGACCATATCAGCAACTTTCCTCATTTTAAAAGGAGAAATACGTACGTATTTAACTTCAGCAGATGTTTTGTTTTTGTCTTTCATAAAATCACCTATTTCCTGGATGCGACTTGAATAATCTTGTAAAACTAAACTCTCCAAGTTTGTGGCCAACCATGTTTTCATTAATATAAACTGGTATATGCTTTCTACCATTATAGATTGCAATTGTATGACCAATCATATCTGGAACTATGGTACTTCTTCTAGACCATGTTTTGATTATTTTCTTTTCGTTATTTTGATTTAGCTCATCTATTTTGTCCATTAAATGATTATCAACAAATGGACCTTTTTTTAAGGAACGTGGCATATTTAACCCTTTCTAGATTTTACGACGTGCTTAGAATCTCGACGTCTTGTTTTAATATTTGCTTTTTTTCCGTAAGCAGTACGTGGTTCAGACTTACCTACAGGAGCGCGGCCCTCGCCTCCACCATGAGCATGGTCACATCTATTTTTTGCAGCACCTCTAACGGTTGGCCGAACACCAAGCTTTCGTACAATACCAGCCTTACCTCTTCTGATATTAGAATGCTTTTCATTTGCAAGCCTTCCATAAGTGGCAGCACATTCTAATAAAATTAAACGTACTTCACCTGAGGGCAACTTAACAGTCGCATGCCTTGATGATTTAGCCATAAGAAGTGCACCATTTCCAGCAGATCTAACCAATTGAGCTCCCTTTCCAGGTAAAAGTTCAATGTTATGGATTATTGAACCAATTGGAATATTTTTCAACGTTAAGGAGCAACCTACATTAATTTCAGAATTGTCACCAGATTGAACAACATCCCCAATTGATATTCCTCTCGGAGTTAAAATATAGCCCCATGAGCCATTATTATTTTTAATCAAAGAAATATAAGCGGATCTATTCGGGTCATATTCAATGGTTTTAACGGTCCCAGAAACGTCAGGTTGTCTTTTAAAATCTATCTTCCTGAAGCGACGCTTTACACCTCCACCCTTATGCAAAACGGTTATACGACCAGAAGATCTACCATTAGATTTTGATAAGTTAGTTGTTAGACTTTTTCTAGGTGTTGATGATGTAATTAATGACGAATCTACGCCACGCTTATTTCTTGTACCTGGAGTGTTAGGCTTAAATCTTTTGTTTGACATGGCTAACCTTTAACCTCAAAGCTTTCAACTTTTTTATCTGTAAAAACATATGCTTTTTTTAAAGATGATGTTCTACCAAATACTCTTCCACGTCTAATTTTCTTGGATTGCTTTTTTAAAATATTAACTTTTAATACTTTTACATCATATTTTGATTGAAAAAAGTTTTTTAAACCTATCTTATTTGTTTCTTTTGAAACTAAAAAAACATAACAATTATTTTCAGATAATTGTGATGTTTTTTCAGTTAGCAATAATTGATTAATCATCTAGCCTCTCCTTAGAATTAAAAATTTTAGAAAAGGTATTTGGAGTGTATATAATATTATCCACTCTTAACACATCCTCTATGCATAAAGAATTTGCTGAATTAAAATATAGATTTGGTATATTTTTTACTTTTGTAAAAAAATGGATATCATTTGGATTTGTTGTGTCAATAATGCACAAATAAGAACATGATAAATTAAGTCTTGGAAGTATGTCCTTAACTTTTTTTATGCATTCTATATTCTGAAAAATTTCAGAACGATCTATATATAAAGCTAGCAACTGTTGTAAAGTTGATGACATGAGTTTGGAGTTTGTCTTTCGCTTAACATTACGATATTTAGGGCCAAAAATAACAGCACCCCCAACCTTAAGGGGAGATCTAGAAGTACCAGCTCTAGCTCTACCTGTCCCCTTTTGGCGAAAGGGCTTAGAACCACCAGATGTAAAATCAGACCTGCATTTTGTTGAAGAAAAAACTTGACGGGTCTTTTTTTTATTTTGATATGCAAGATAAAGATTACCTGAAAAGTTTTTTTCAACCTGACATTCTGTGATATTTACGCTTTGTTTGTCTCCACTAATTAAATCTAAAGATAATATTGTGTTACTCATATTACTAGCCTCCTAAGCATCCAAAGACTTTATTTGATTTTCCAGGGACAGCACCTTTAAAAAACAAAAGTGAGCCATCGCGCTTAACAAGCTTCAAGTTTTTCAAAGTAACATATTCGTTACCATACCTTGTATGCATTTTTTTGCCCTTCATAACACGCCCTGGAGTTGTTGCCTGACCAATGGAACCAAGAAGCCTATGATTTTTTGATCCATGAGTTTCAGGCCCTCTTTGATGATTCCAAGCTTTGATAGCGCCAGTAAATCCACGGCCGATAGTTTTTGATCTAATATGGAATGACTTGCCTAATTCAAAAGAATCTATATCAAGAGGCTGATCCAATACATATCCATCAAGATCATCGGTTCTAAATTCTTTAATATTCTTAAAAAATTTCTTGGAAAATTGACCAGCCTTGGGTTTACTAATATCAGACTTTTCACATTCATTATAGCCAACAACTAAAGATGAATAGCCGTCCTTCTCAATAGTCCTGAAGCCAACTACAGATGTATCATACACTTTAATTACTGTAACAGGTAAAACCACGCCAGTTTCGTCAATGATTTGCGTCATCCCAAGCTTTTGACCAATAAAATATTTATTACTACTCACAATTCACCTACATTAACTTTATTTCAATATCAACACCTGCAGCTAAATCAATGGCCATAAGTGCATCAATCGCTGTAGATGGGGGCTCAACAATCTCAATTAAACGTTTATGAATTCTAATTTCATAATGCTCGCCACCCCTCTTATTTACATGGGGAGATTTAAGAACACACCATACTTTTTTCTTAACTGGCAAAGGTATGGGACCAAGTACTTTGGCCCCAGATTTTTCTGCAGTACTAACTATCTTTTGCGTTGCTACATCAAGTAATCTATGATCAAAAGATTTTAATCTAATTCTTATTTTTTGCTGTGGGCGAGATGTAGCCGATTTTTTTTTAACTGTTTTAGTAGACACTGATATTCTCTTGTTAATCTACTCTATTATCTTAGTTACAACACCAGCGCCAACCGTACGACCACCCTCTCTAACAGCGAATCGCAATCCTTCCTCGCATGCTACAGGTGTAATCAAATGAACAGTTAATTTTGTATTGTCGCCAGGCATAATCATTTCGGTACCATCAGGCAAAATAACCTCACCGGTAACGTCTGTAGTTCTAATATAAAACTGCGGACGATAACCTTTAAAAAATGGCGTATGACGTCCTCCCTCTTCCTTTTTAAGAACGTATACCTCTGCCTCGAACTTTTTGTGGGGAGTTATCGATCCAGGAGCACAAAGAACTTGCCCACGAAGAATATCCTCACGCTCAACACCTCTCAACAAAGCACCCACATTATCTCCCGCCTCGCCACGATCTAAGAGTTTACGAAACATCTCTACACCAGTAACGGTTGTTTTCTTTGTCTCTTCCTCAGTCATCCCAACGATCTCAACTTCATCACCAACGTTTATTACTCCACGCTCGATCCTTCCGGTACCAACTGTCCCTCGCCCTGTAATACTAAAAACGTCTTCAATTGGCATCAAGAACGGTTTATCCATATCTCTAACAGGCTCAGGAATATAGGAATCTACCGCATCCATTAGCTCCCAAATTGGTTTGGCCTCTGCACTTTCCCTTGAATGGTCAGCAGACTCCAATGCTTTAAGGGCAGAACCTCTAACAAATGGTATGTCATCTCCAGGAAATTCATACTTGCTTAACAACTCTCTCATTTCCATCTCAACTAAATCTAGCAACTCTTCGTCGTCAACTTGGTCACACTTATTTAAGAAGACAACGATATTGGGAACGTTTACCTGACGTGCAAGTAGGATATGCTCTCTTGTTTGTGGCATTGGGCCATCAGCAGCACTAACAACCAAAATAGCGCCATCCATTTGAGCAGCACCCGTAATCATGTTTTTGATATAGTCTGCGTGACCAGGACAGTCTACGTGAGCATAGTGTCGTGAATCAGTTTGATACTCAACGTGAGCCGTTGCGATTGTAATGCCTCTCTCGCGCTCCTCAGGAGCAGAATCAATTTGACCATAATCCCTTTTTTCAGCATTTCCAACAGAAGATAGCACAGTGGTTATTGCTGCTGTCAATGTTGTCTTACCATGGTCAACGTGTCCTATGGTTCCAATATTAACGTGAGGTTTATTTCTCTCAAACTTTTCTTTTGCCATGATTAACTCTCCTTATTTTTTGATGATTTTTCAACCAACTCATTATATAATTGCTTAGGCACTACATCATAACCAAAAAACTGCATGGTGTAAATACCTCTTCCCTGCGTAAACGAACGAAGCGATGTTGCATAACCAAACATATCTCCAAGGGGAACTTTAGCTATAATTTGTTTATTGCCTTGGGAATTATCATCCATGCTTTCAATTTTTCCTTTACGAGAATTTAGGTCACCAATAACATCACCCATATAATTCTCAGGAACCTCAACTTCCACATCCATGATGGGTTGCAAGATAATTGGGCTTGCATTCTTGAATGCATCTTTAACCGCATATGATGCGGCCACCTGAAACGCTACATCAGAAGAATCCACATTATGAAAAGAACCATCTTTAAGAACGACTTTAATATCAACGACTGGGTATCCGGAAATAACCCCGCTTTCAAATAAGTTCTTAACACCCTTTTCAACGGATGGAATGTATTCTCTTGGGATAGCGCCACCAACTATTTTATTTTCAAATACAAATCCCTCACCTCTTTCAAGTGGGAGAATATCTAAAATAACGTGACCATATTGTCCCCTACCACCAGTCTGTTTAATGAATTTCCCCTCTCCCTCAGCAGTAGAAGATATCGATTCTTTATAAGCGACCTGAGGCTGGCCAATGTTGGCGTCGACATTAAACTCACGTAATAAACGATCAACAATAACCTCCAAATGCAATTCCCCCATCCCAGAGATAATGGTTTGACTCGTTTCCTGATCGGTAGAGTAAGAAAACGTGGGATCTTCATCTGAAAGCTTCTCAAGTGATTTGGATAATTTCTCTTGATCTGATTTTGTTTTGGGTTCAATAGCAACAAATATTACAGGTTCAGGAAACTCAATATTCTCTAAAAGAAAGTCTTCACCCTCGGAGCAAAGGGTATCTCCGGTACGAGTATTTTTCAAACCAATGACAGCAACAATATCTCCAGCCTCGCCACCGGACAATTCTTCACGCGTGTTTGCGTGCATTTGCATAATACGCCCAACTCGTTCCTTTGTTTCGGATGATGAATTAAAAACATAAGACCCTGCATTAAGCTCTCCAGAGTAAATTCTTAAATACGTTAACTTCCCAACAAATGGGTCTGTCATAATCTTGAATGCTAGAGCTGAAAACTTTTCTTTAGCCTCTGGCTTTAACAACCTCGTATTATCAGTACCTTTTACGGATGCTGAAATCTCACCAACATCCACAGGTGATGGTAATAAATCTCTTACCGCATCAAGAAGTGGTTGAACCCCCTTATTTTTAAAAGCAGAACCACAAAACACAGGAATAACTTCACCGGCTAGAGTGCGCTGCCTAAGTCCAGAAATGATTTGTTCAGATGAAAGAGTGCCATTTTCTAAATAATCATTCAAAAGATCTTCAGAAGCTTCAGCAACAAACTCGATCAAAGCTGCTCTAAGCTCGGTAACTTTATCGACTAAATTGTCTGGGATATCACCAGGCTTAACATCTTCACCCTTATCACCGCCAAAATAAAACGCTTCATTTAATACTAAATCTACATACCCGACGAAATCACTTTCGGCGCCAATGGGATAATTAACAATGACTGGATTTGCAGATAAATTTGTTCTAATCATATTTACAACATTGTCATAATTTGCTCCTGTACGGTCCATCTTATTAACAAAGGCAATTCTAGGAACTTTATACTTTACAGCTTGGCGCCAAACCGTTTCAGACTGGGGCTGAACACCAGCTACTGCACAAAATACAGCAATCATACCATCCAGTACGCGAAGTGAGCGCTCAACTTCAACAGTAAAGTCAACGTGACCCGGTGTATCAATAATGTTTATAGAAATATCTCTCCAAAAGCACGTTGTTGCGGCTGAGGTAATGGTAATTCCACGCTCTTGTTCCTGAGCCATCCAATCCATAGTGGCATTGCCATCATGAACCTCACCAATTTTATGTGAACGACCAGTATAAAAAAGAATTCGTTCGGTTAAGGTTGTTTTCCCCGCATCAATATGTGCGGCTATACCTATGTTTCGTAATTTATTTAAATCTTTTTTTGACATTATTACCACCTAAAATGAGCAAACGCTTTATTTGACTCAGCCATTTTGTGAGTATCATCACGTTTTTTAGCCGAAGACCCTACATTATTATAAGCATCCGTTAACTCCTGAGATAGGTTCATCACCATTGAGCGCCCCTTTCTGGATCTTGAAAATTTAATGATCCAATCCATCGCTAGTCCAGTTCCCCTTAATTCATCAACCTCAATTGGAACTTGATACGTGGACCCACCAACTCGACGAGATTTGACCTCCATTTTTGGAGCAACATTTTCTATCGCTGAGTTAAACGCTGACAGTGGTTCTTCTGAAACATTTTTTGCCAATTCATCTAAACTATCATAAACAATTTTTTCAGCGATTGTTTTTTTTCCATCGAGCATTACCTTATTAATAAACTTAGATAATACCTTACTGGAATATTTATAATCTGGTTTTAAAAAACGCTTGGTATCTTTTTTTCTTGACACTAATTAACTCCTTATTTTTTTGGGCGTTTTGTTCCGTATTTGGAGCGCCCCTGCATACGTCCTTCAACACCATCTGCATCATATGAACCACGGACTGCATGATATCGCACACCAGGAACATCCTTAACACGGCCCCCACGAGCTAAAATAACAGAGTGCTCTTGAACATTATGGCTTTCTCCACCAATATACACTGTAACTTCGTAACCAGATGTAAGTCGAACTCGAGCAACTTTTCTTAGAGCTGAGTTTGGTTTTTTTGGCGTTGTTGTATACACACGTACACAAACACCACGTCGTTGAGGACACCTATTAAGTGCCGGAGATTTACCTTTAATCCCCTTCTTTTTTCTTGGTTTTCTTATCAATTGGTTTGTTGTTGCCATTTAGCAGCTCTCCTTATATACAGTGTGATAAAGTTTAAATTTCATCCTGAAATATGTCAATGAGTTTTTACTCAAATTCATCCTTCATGAATACCATATCTTCTTGGGAAATCCTTGTTTCTTCCCCAGTGTCAGTTCTTAACACAACTTTTTTATACTTAAGTAAACCTGTTCCTGCAGGAATAAGTTTTCCTATAATTACATTTTCCTTTAACCCATACATTGTGTCAGACTTTCCACGAATAGCCGCATCTGTTAATACTCGTGCAGTTTCCTGAAAAGACGATGCAGAAATAAAGCTTTCAGTATTTAATGATGCACGTGTTATTCCTAATAATACGCCATCATAAATAACTTCAGCTTTGCCTTTTGATTGTAATTCAGAGTTAAGTGAAATAACTATTCTTAAATCTGCCAACTCGTTGGGCAACAAGGAAGAGTCACCTCCATCTTGAACCATTACCTTACGTGTCATTTGTCTTACAATAACTTCAAGATGCTTAAGGTTGATAAATACACCCTGTGAAAAGTAAACCTTCTGAATTTCATTGATAAGGTATAACTGAGTATCTACAACGCCTTTTGTAAGCAAGAGATCTTGAGGGGATATAATACCATCGGTTAACTGTTGACCTTTTGATACAGATTGACCCGAAAATACCAAGAATCTGGTTTTAATTGGCAACTTATATTCTTTTTTCTCTCCAGAATCAGATAAAATTGAGAGCATGTATAGATTATTGTATCGATTGAACTCAACTACCCCATCAAAATCACTTAAGACTGCCGAATTCTTTGGCTTTCGTGCTTCAAATA
Source organism: Candidatus Margulisiibacteriota bacterium (assembly GCA_016779165.1). GTDB lineage: Bacteria > Margulisbacteria > Marinamargulisbacteria > UBA817 > UBA817 > UBA817. The sequence goes on from JADHOE010000002.1 coordinate 8,105, forward strand.
ATTCCTCTACTCTTGGTAAACCCTGAACAATATCCTTGGTTTTTGAGGCTTCAAGATCACTAACGTATTCCTTGAATAACACATCATTCTCAACGACTTTGTCGCCATCCTTAACAAATAAATCGGATCGAGTGGATGTCACATAGGCATAGCAATCACAGTATGTAAGAATCGACTTTGACTTTGTTTTTTCTTCATATTTAATGAAAATAGCCGGAGATTTTAATTGAACATTGGTCCCTAAATCTGTAGAGATTCCTAATTTTTCAAGCGCTTTAAAATCCTTAATCTTATCTGTGCTTACCTCAATTGTTTTTTCATCAGCCTTATTGTAAACCGCAACTTCCACCTCATCTTCATGGTTGAAAATGCGAACTACGCCAGATACGCTTGTTGATGCATACCTTGAGGATCCATCATAAAGGGCAAGTATTTGGTCTCTCTTTACTTTTTGGCGATCTTTAACCTGAAGAATTGAGCCGCTTGGGAAAATAACCACCTCGTCCATTTTAGCGGTACGAATGGTAAAGGTTGCGTCTTCTAAAAGAAGAAGCTCTTTCTTTTTACCTACCGTAAACATGGTTGTCTTAAGGGTTTTAGGAAAAATAAATTCACCATCAAATGCTGACGAAATATTCTTTACAGATGCTTTTCTTAAGTCAACACCACCGGTGTGAAACGTTCTCATTGTTAACTGAGTTCCAGGTTCTCCGATTGATTGTGCAGCGATAATACCAATGGCCTCGCCTAAATTAACCAGCTTAGCAGTTGATAAATCAAGGCCATAACATTTTCGGCATACACCTCGGTCAGCGTGACATGTAAAAATATTCCTTATTTTGAATGATTCTTTTCGAGACTCTTTGATTGCCTCAGCAACGTATTTCGTTATCACGTCACCTGGTTTTATTGAAATATCTCCGTGTGAAAAGCTCTCACCTGATACACGACCTTCAACTAACTCATCTACAGAAATCAATGTCTTAGTTCCATCCATTAAAGGTGTTATTGTAACCAGCTCTTTGGTGCCACAATCTTCCTCAGTTATGATAACGTCTTGAGCAACATCAACCAAACGTCGCGTAAGATAACCAGAATCAGCTGTACGCAATGCCGTGTCTACCAAACCTTTTCGAGCGCCATAACACGAGATAAAGTATTCAGCCAAAGATAAACCCTCTTTAAAGTTTGATTTAATTGGAACTTTAATTGTTCGTCCCTGTGCATCAGACATCAAACCACGCATACCCGCCAACTGACGAACCTGATCAATATTTCCACGCGCACCTGAGTTTGCCATAATAAATACGTTATTTAGCTCACCAAATTCATCTTCCATTTTATCTGAAATGTCCCCGGATGCTCGACGCCATATCTCATTACTTCTTAGCTGAAATTCTTCATGTGAAATTTTATTCTCAGATAACCGCTTATTCAAGGTTGACACATCAGATTCGGCATTTTCAAGAATCTCTTTCTTTTGCCCAGGTACTCGAAGGTCATCAATAGAAATTGATATACCTGATAATGTTGCGTACTTGAACCCAAGATCTTTAAGACGGTCAGCCAAGGAAGTTACGATATCATTTCCGTATTTAATGTACCAATCATAAATCAAATCACTTAATTGTTTTTTTCCAAGTACTTGATTAATAAATGGCTCGTCTTGAATATTGAATGAATTTAAAATATCTTGCACGGTGCGGTTGAAAATGATTCGCCCCATGGTTGTTTTAATTTTTTGACCTTGAAAGCCAACCATAATATAGCTGTGAATATTAATAATATTGGATTCCCATGCAATCCAAGCATCGTTCATATCTTTAAAGTATTTTAATTTTTTATCTTCATAAGATTTATTATCAACAGTTAGAAAGTAGCATCCAAGAATCATATCTTGGGTTGGGGTTATGATTGATCGACCATTAGAAGGAGACAGTATGTTATTCACAGACAATATCAATAGCCGACATTCGGCTTGGGCTTCAATGGATAATGGGACGTGCACCGCCATTTGGTCACCATCAAAGTCTGCGTTAAAGGCCGTACATACCAATGGATGGACTTGTATAGCTGCACCCTCTACCAACTTTGGCTCAAAGGCTTGAATCCCGAGGCGATGCAGGGTTGGTGCACGATTCAACAAAACCGATTGGCCCTTTATTACCTTTTCAAGAACGTCCCATATAAAAAGTTCGCGCCCTTCTATTTTACGCTTTGCTGCCTTTACATTAGATACCAAACCCTGATTAACAAGCTCATTAATAATAAAAGGCTTAAATAACTCAAGGGCCATTTCCTTAGGAATACCACATTGATGAAACTTTAATTTGGGACCTACAACAATAACGGATCTACCAGAATAATCGACTCGTTTCCCAAGTAAATTTTGACGAAAACGACCTTGTTTTCCCTCGATAATATTACCAAGAGACTTTAAAGGACGACCATTTGAACCTGTAACAGCTCTGCCACGCTTTCCATTTGATATCAGCGCATCAACAGCCTCTTGTAGCATACGCTTTTCATTTCGAACAATCATATCTGGCGCACCAATATCAAGCAGGCGCTTTAATCGATTGTTACGATTAACCACACGTCGATAAAGGTCATTTAAATCAGACGTTGCGAATCGACCACCCTCGAGTTGAACCATTGGGCGAAGATCTGGCGGCATAATGGGAATAACATCCAGAATCATCCACTCTGGTGAATTACCCGATGAATGAAGTGATTCCAAAATTCCAAGACGCTTAGTTGCCTTTGCCTTCTTTTGACCAGATAAATTAGCAAAGCTTTCTCGAAGTTCAGATATGATTGATTCAATATCCATTTGAAGCAAAATTTCTTTGATTGCCTCTGCGCCCATTTTGGCTTTAAATTTATCGCCATGCTCCTCTTTAAGTTCGTAATACAGTTCGGTCGATAAAATTTTACAAAATGGAACAATATCCTCAATTGATTTATCAACATGTGTGACTATGTATGAATCATAATATATAACTTCTTCCAATTGACGCGTGGTCATGTCCATTAATATGCCCATAAATCCAGGGATACCTTTAAGAAACCAAATGTGAGATACAGGGCAAGCCAATTCAATATGACCCATTCGTTCACGTCTAACTTTGGAGTGAGTTACTTGAACCCCACATCGTTCACAAACAATACCACGGTAACGAATGCGTCGGTATTTTCCACAAGAGCACTCCCAATCCTTAACTGGGCCAAATATTTTTTCGCAAAAAAGACCCTTTCTTTCCGGTTTAAAGGTTCGATAATTGATTGTTTCAGGCTTTTCGACTTCACCATAAGACCAGTATCTAATTTTATCTGGAGATGCAAGACCAATTTCTAAATAATCAAAATCTGTTGAATCTGTAACTAACATTTATTTCTCCTTAACGATTGTCGATTTCTTCATCATCAACGGTCTTAACGCGTATATCAAGTGCAATGGAACGCAACTCTCTAAGCAATACCCGGAATGATTCAGGGGTACCTGGCTTTGTTAAGCCTTTCCCTTTAATAATTGATTCGTAGGCCCTTGCTCGTCCACTTAAATCATCTGATTTTACAGTTAACATCTCTTGAAGTGTATTTGCAGCACCATAAGCTTCTAGTGCCCAAACCTCCATCTCACCAAAACGTTGGCCGCCATATTGAGCTTTACCTCCCAACGGCTGCTGGGTAACAAGTGAATACGGGCCGGTAGACCTAGCATGAATTTTGTCGTCAACCAAATGGATTAACTTAAGCACATACATGTAACCAACAGTTACTTCTCGTTCAAAAGGTTCTCCGGTACGCCCATCTCTTAGCATAACTGTACCAGTAGGTTTAATCCATTCATATCCGGAATGTTTGGATGCAGTTGTAAGCCGCTCCTCTAATTTATCAACAGATGCGTTTGGAGCAATAACCTCATCGAATGATTGGGCCATGTAATTTTCTCCAATAACGTGAGAGGCCATTCCCAATAATGTTTCAAACAGCTGACCAACATTCATACGTGAGGGAACACCCAATGGGTTTAAAATAATATCCAACGACTGGCCATTCGGTAAAAATGGCATATCTTCTTCTGGAAGAATAGTGGACACAACACCTTTATTGCCGTGTCGCCCAGCAACTTTGTCTCCAATGGATATTTTCCTAAGCTGCGCAACATAAACACGCACCAACATATTAACGCCAGGTGATAAGTCATCACCATTGTCTCTTGAAAAAACACGAACGCCAATAACCTTACCGGATTCGCCCGAAGATACACGCAGTGATGTATCCTTCATATCCCGAGCTTTATCGCCAAAAATAGCGCGCAATAGCTTCTCTTCTGCAGGGGGCTCACTTTCGCCCTTTGGAGTTACTTTACCAACCAATATATCACCAGCACTTACCATTGCGCCAATGCGAATAACCCCATCTGAGTCTAGGTTAGCCAATGATTCTTCTGCAACATTTGGAATTTCTGATGTTAATTCTTCAGGGCCTAATTTTGTTGTACGCACATCAATTTCGTAACGATGAATATGAACTGATGTAAATATATCATTCTTGACCAAGCGTTTTGAAATAACAATTGCGTCCTCAAAGTTATATCCTTCCCAAGGCATAAACCCGACAAGAATATTTCGACCAAGAGAGAGCTCGCCTTTTGTTGTAGATGAACCATCCGCAATCACATCCCCCTGCTTTAATTTCATTCCCTTATAAACCAACGGTTTTTGGTTACGACAAGTATTTTGGTTTGTCCTTTGGTATTTCTGAAGGGCATACGTAACCTCTTTAGATCCTTGCTTAACAACTACTTGAGATGCGTCAGAATCAATAACTTCACCACTTTCCTTAGCTGTAATCATAACCTCAGTATCACGAGCAACAACAGATTCTAAACCTGTACCGATATAAGGTGCCTCAGGGTTAAGAATTGGAACCGCTTGACGTTGCATGTTAGCTCCCATTAGAGCACGGTTGGCATCATCATGTTCAAGAAAAGGAATTAAACCGCAAGCAACCCCAAGAAGCTGCCTTGGTGAAACACCAATATACTCAACCTTATCTAGTGGCGCAAAACTAAAATCACGTTGGTACCGGGTAACAATTTCAGACCCCTGCAGTACCCCCTTCTTAACTGGGGAGTCCCAAGGTGCAATATAAAACTTTTCTTCTACATCAGCAGCAAGGTAATCCACCTCATTTGTAATTTTTCCTTTTTTAACACGGTAATACGGGGTCTCAATAAAGCCAAATTTATTAACCCGAGCAAATGTAGCCATCGGACCGATAAGACCTGCGTTTGGACCCTCAGGTGTTTCGATTGGACAAATTCTTCCATAATGCGTTGGGTGAATATCTCGAACCTCGTATCCTGCCCTTTCCTTTGTAAGTCCACCAGGACCTAAAGCACTTAACCGTCGCTTATGAATAACTTCAGCCAAGGGATTGGTTTGATCAAGAAATTGAGAAAGTTGTGAACTTCCAAAAAATTCCCTCATGACTGCAACAAGCGGCCGAATATTAATTAAATGCTGAGGTGTTACCCCCTCGCTACCTTTTAAGGCCATCTGCTCCTTAATTAAACGTTCAAGCCGGACCAACCCAATTCTAAATTGGCGCTGCAACTGTTCTCCGACTGTTCTTACTCGACGATTACCCAAGTGATCGATATCGTCGGTTAGCCCCTTTTTATGAACCAAATCACAAATAAACTGAATGGTTTGTAAGATATCATTTGGTACAAGAGCCGTTGTTTCAACGGGTTCACTGTTAAAATAAAATCGTTGATTAATTTTGTATCGACCAACATCCGACAAATCATATTTCTCTTCACTAAAAAACATGGTATCCATTAGCGCTTTTGCACCCTGCAAAGTAACAGGATCACCTGATCTAAGACCTTTGTAAATTTCAATCAGAGCATCGTCCTCATTAACAAACGGAAACTTTGTCAGCGTTGGTTCAAATAATTCGGGCTCTTTAATTGCCTCAAAAAAGCTTTTTTCTGTATAGCCCAAAGCAGATAAAAATAAAGTTAAAGGAACTTTCTTTATTTTATTTAAATGAGCATAAAAAAGCTGCTTTGAATCAACTTCTATTTCAAGCCAAGCTCCTTTTGATGGAATAATTGAACCTATGTAATCTTGAAAACCAGGTATGTTTGGTGTTTTTTCTCTAAAATAAACACCTGGAGAACGAATAAACTGACTAACAATAACGCGTTCAGTACCATTTACCAAAAAAGTACCGCTGTTGGTCATTAATGGAATGTCACTCATAAAAACATCCTGCTCCTGAACCTCACCAGTCTCTACAGACACCAAGCGAACAGGAACTTTAAGGGGAGAGGCATATGTCAATTCACGCTTACGCATCTCTTCATAGTCCATCTCAGGTTCACCAAGAGTTAACCCATCAAGAAACTCCAACTGATATTTGCCACCATAACCTACTATCGGTGAAATACTCTTAAGCTCTTTGGCAATACCTTCCTTAAGAAACATCTGAAAAGATTCAACCTGTAGGTCGAGCAAGTTAGGCACTGAAAGGTTTTCTTCAGGAGCTTCAGAATGCAAAGGAACTCGATCACGATACGTTTTATATTTTGACAAATTACACCTCATTTAATAAAAAAAAACCTGAAACTGCATTAACTGCAGTTTCAGGTTGTCTGTAAAAAAAAGAATTATTTCAATTCTATTTCAGCCCCTTGCTCCTCAAGTTGCTTCTTCAAGGTTTCAGCTTCTGCCTTATCCACACCTTCTTTAACAGCTTTTGGGGCTGCATCAACAAGCTCTTTCGCCTCTTTGAGACCAAGTCCAGTAATTTCACGAACTGCTTTTAGAACTTGAATTTTTTTATCCCCAGCGGATTTTAAAACCACATCAACAGTATCGCTACCTGAATCTTCAGAACCGGCATCGCCGCCAGCAACTGGCGCGCCTGCCATTGCAACTGGCGCTGCGGCAACTACACCAAACTTATCCTCTAAGGCTTTTACTAAATGAGATAATTCAAGAACTGTCATTTTTTCAACAGTTTCAATTACCTTCTTTGCATCAGCGCTTAAATCAACTTCCTTTTCAACTGTGGTTTCTTCAGACATTTTTTCCTCCTAATTTTTTTTATTCTTAATCGCTTCTAATGAATACACCAGTCCGCGCATCGGAGAACTCATACTCATTACAAAACGACTAATGGTGGATTTCAACCCACCAACAAGCTGCCCTATCAAGACATCTCTTGACGGCAATTTAGACAAAGCTTTCACTTCTTCTTCTGAAAGAAAACCATTATCCAAATAACCACCTTTAACAACCAAAGCGTCATTGCTTTTTTTAAAGGCATAGACGATGGCTGCTATCTGGGGACAATCTTGCTTTGACACTACAAGCGCTGTTGGACCCTTTAACAACGACTGCGGGAATTCAATGTTTAAATCATTAAACGTTCTCTGAATTAAGCTATTTTTAACAACATGATAAGACGCATTGGCTTGACGCAAATCATATCGAAGTGCACGCAATTGAGACACAGTTAATCCTCTATACTCTGTAAAAAATAGAGCATCTGATTTTCCGAACTCATCCGTTAATAACTGAACCTTATCTTGCTTTTTCTGCAATACTTTTTCACGTACTGACATTGTCACTTACCTTCCATTTAACATCCATGGGCTTGACTTTAACACCGGGACCCATGGTAGAGCATATTGTCAAAGATTTCAAGTACACACCCTTCGCCTTCGGGGGCTTTAATTTCACAACATGATCATAAACCTCTTTAAAATTATCATATATAGCAGTCTCATGGAAACTAGCCTTACCTAAAATCAAGTGTAAATTACCTTCTTTGTCGTTCCGAAACTCGATTTTTCCTGCCTTAAATTCTTTAACTGCACTCACAATGTCAGTAGTAACAGTCCCGGATTTTGGGCTTGGCATTAACCCTCTTGCACCAAGCAATCGCCCAAGCTTACCAAGCTTTGGCATTACTTTGGGTGTTGCAATAACCAAATCAAAATCTAGCCAACCATCCGATATCTTCTTCAATGTATCATCCAACCCACATTCAATAGCACCCGCATCTAGAATTGGCTGAATATTTTCATCGTCAGTAATGGCCACGATTCGAACATCCTTACCTGTACCATGAGGCAAACTTAAGGTGCCTCGAACCAACTGGTCTGCATGTCTCGGGTCAATACCCAATGAAAAGTGAACCTCTATCGTCTCATCAAAAGAAGCACTTGCAGCCTCCTTGCATATCCCAATGGCCTCAGTTGGATTATATTCTTTTTCAAAGTTGTATTTTTCAATTACCGCTTTTCTTTTTTTTGTTATCATTGAACATTCTCCGTTAATTCACCTTTTACTTGAATCCCCATGCTTCTAGCTGAACCCGCAATGACTTTTGCCGCTTGATTAATATCGTACGCATTCAAATCAGGCATTTTAATTTCAGCAATCTTCTTAACATCCTCGACATCAATTGAGCCAACAATATTCCTTCCTGGCATTTCAGAGCCTTTTTTAAGCTGAGCATACTTTTTAATTAAATCGCTTGCTGGCGGGGTTTTTAAGACAAAATCAAAAGAACCATCAACAAATGCCGTGATTTCTACTGGAATAACCTCACCCATTTTGTCCTTAGTCTTATCATTATAAGCTTTACAAAACTCCATAATATTAATGCCAGCCTGACCAAGTGCAGGGCCAACAGGGGGGGAAGGGTTTGCTTTACCACCTTCAATTTGTAGCTTGATTACTGTTTTTACTTGTTTTTGTTTTTTAGCCATTCTTACTCCTTATCACTTTCCATCAAGGTATTTTTCAACCTGATCAAAATCAAGCTCAACTGGTGTTTCCCGTCCAAAAATAGAAATCAGCGCTTTCAGCTTACCTCTCTCTGGATTTATCTCAGAAATGGCCCCTGTGTAACCACGAAAAGGACCAGAAATAACTTTAATTATCTCACTTAGCTCAAAATCAACCTCGATCTTTTTCATGTTTTCACCAAGCTGCCTTAAGATTCGATTAATCTCATCCTCTCCAACAGGGGTTGGCTCGTTTCTTGACCCGACCAACTTTGCAACACCTGGTAAACGGCGCAACATGTACCACGCCCCTTCGTCAGGCTGCATCTGAACAAAAAGGTATCCGGGAAACATCTTTTTCACTTTTTCTTTTCGTTCATTATTTTTTATTTCTACAGTTTCTTCCTCTGGAAGAAGGACTCGGTGAACAATGCCTTTAAACTCATTCTCTTGCATTTGAATAATTCTATCTCTCACTTTTTGCTCATAAAGTGCGTAGCATTGAACAATGTACCATTGCGCACCTTGAATAGTAGCTGAAGAATCATTTGTATCATCAACATTAGTATCTAAAATATCTTCTTCGTCCAAAACAATGGCAGAAGATTCGTTGTCAAACCCACCTTTAGCGTGATTTACGGCTTCATCAGCATTCATTTCAATTTCTTCTACGGAGTGTTCTTTATCCATTTTAAATCTAACCTTTCGACTAATTTCTTATCCCAAAAATAAATGCTGATAATAAAAAATCTGAACCTGCAATATAAATTGTAAAGAAAATTACCATAAAAATAGTAATTATTGAAGACCTAAGGACAAAATCTTTTTTTGGCCAATCTATTCTTTTGAATTCTGATTTAAAATCTCGAGTTATACTAACTTTATCTTTTGACATTATTATCTCTGTAAATACTTAAATGGCAGGCCCGGTCGGATTCGAACCGACAACACTCGGTTTTGGAGACCGATGCTCTACCAGTTGGAGCTACGAGCCTAGGTTAAACCAACTTAAATCATAGCATCTGTGTACAAAGTAATACCAAACGCAATGTGCGTCAACAAAAAAAAAGAGCTTATTGTTTGATTGATTGTGTTGTGATAATATGCTTTCTTAACTAAATTAAGTTGGAGGACCAATGAAGTTCGCAGTTGTAGAAATTAACGATAAGCAACATCTTCTTAAAGAAGGTCATGTAGTTACAATAGATGGTAATCATGATGAGTCAAAACTAACATTTGATAAATTAATGATAGCATCCGATGAAAATCAAGCGGTTAACATTGGGCAGCCTTACATCACTGGTGGCACTGTTGAAGCTGAAGTTTTGGCCTCTGGAAAACGTGAAAAAGATATTGTTTTCAAGTTTAAAAGAAAAACAGGGTACAAATTGACCAAGGGTCACCGTCAAAACAGTACAACAATCAGAATTACTAAGATTACGCTACCGTCTGCTTCTAATGCTCAGCCAAAAACCAAGGCCGCAACAACTAAATCAGAAACTGAAGGATTGGAAGAATCTAAAACCCAGATCAAAGAAAATGCTTCAAAACCAAAAAAAACTGAATCGAAGAAAGATATAGCCCCTTCAAAACTCAAAACAAAAGAAGCCCCATCAAGCACTGAACCAAATGAATTAACCAAAGGAGAAAACCATGGCTCATAAAAAAGGTAAAGGTAGCACCAAAAATGGTAGAGATAGTGAATCCAAACGTTTGGGTGTCAAACGCTATGGTGGAGAAATGGTTAGTGCCGGCACAATAATTGTTAGACAACGTGGGACTCGTTTTTTACCCGGTAAAAACACTGGTCTTGGTAAAGATTTCACCATATTTGCAACGGTTGATGGGACTGTTGATTTTTCCTTTGTTAAACGAAATAAGAAAGAAATCAACATTATTCCTTTAGTAACCAGTTAATTGGCATTTGTTGATACACTAACCATTACCATTTCTTCTGGCAATGGTGGTAATGGTTGCTCTAGTTTTCGTAGAGAAAAATTTGTAGCAAAAGGTGGGCCTGATGGGGGTGATGGCGGCTCTGGGGGCGGTGTTGTTTTTATAGCCTCAAAAAAAATAAGCACATTCTTAGACTTATCAAAAAAGCGATTTTACAAAGCCCAACATGGTGAAGACGGAAAACCAAAAAAACAAACCGGAAAGTCAGGCTCCGATTGCATAATTCATGTCCCCTGTGGCACTTGTATGTATAACAAAGACTCCGGGGAATTAATTGCCGAGCTCAATGCAGATGGCCATCATTTTGTAGCTGCCAAGGGAGGCAAAGGGGGGAAAGGAAACGTTCACTTTTCAACCTCTCGGATTCAAACCCCTCGGAGAGCCAGTTCTGGTTCCCCAGGGACACGCATCGAATTGAATTTAGAGCTGAAGCTAATTGCCGATGTTGGTTTAATTGGCTACCCAAATGCCGGAAAATCGACATTGCTTCAAACACTAACCCGAGCAACACCAAAAATTGCCAATTACCCATTTACAACATTGCACCCAAACCTTGGTATTTTTAGGCGATATAACTCAGAGATTGTGATTGCGGACATTCCCGGTATTATTGAGGGTGCGTCGTCTGGAATTGGCCTTGGCAATGAATTTTTACGCCACATTAGTAGGACAAATGTGCTATTGTTTTTGGTTGAACCGGTAATTGAGTGCATAGAAACTACCATTGAAACCTACTCCACATTAATCAAAGAAATTAATGCCTATGACGCTTCCATATTGAAAACAAAAAAACGTTTGGTGGCAATTAACAAAGTGGACTTACTCACCACAGCCCAAATCAACACATTAACATTGCTGTTTAAAGGCATGCATGCCATTCAAATTTCTTGCTTTTTAAACAAAGGTATCGAAGAATTAGAGCAAAGGATTTATTCAATTATTCATGAAACGGATCATCATTAAAATTGGTACAAACGTGCTAACAGATCACCAACAACGGCTTGATTTGAACAATATGCGACAACTGGTATTTCAAATTTCTGACGCACTGGATTGTCACAAAGATATTGAATTTGTAATAGTTAGCTCTGGCGCAATTACATGTGGCTCAAAACACATCAACATGTCACCTATAAATTTAGCAAAAAAACAAGCGGCTGCTGCAATTGGTCAAATCTTACTTTACCAACAATATTATGATTTTTTTCAATTTAAAAACAAATGTGTCGCTCAATTATTGGTTACCAAAGATAATTTTGAGGATGACCAAAAAAAAGAAAATATCAAGCAAACCATTGAAACATTATTTAGTGAAAATGTTATCCCCATAATTAATGAAAATGACTCGGTTTCGACTGAAGAAATCCAATTTGGAGACAATGATCAATTATCGTCAACATTGGCCATTCATATGAATGCAAATCACTTGATTTTACTTACCAATGAAGATGGATTGCTCGACCAAAACAATCGCGTGGTGTCGACACTTCAAGAAATAAGCAACGATGAATTATCGCTAGTAAATGATAGCTTAAGCACATCCACATCCAAAGGGGGAATGCGATCAAAATTATTAGCAGCTCAACTTGCTGCAGCCAATGGCATTAACGTTACCATTGCCAATGGTAGGACACCCGATATCCTTAAATCAATATTGCAAAATCAACCTGTGGGCACAACCATCAAATGCAATTGATAAAACCACTCAACAACAGCTACAATAAAACACATAATGATGAGTCAGAATAAATGTCTGTAAACGCCATATACGCAGGGAGCTTTGATCCCGTAACGAATGGGCATTTGGACATTATTCATAGAGCCCTTCGCATTTTTGATTTTGTAACAGTAAGTGTTATTGGTAACGTTGATAAAGCCCCACTGTTTAGCATTAAAGAACGGATTGATTTAATAAAAAACAGCATTTCATCTGATCGAGTGGAAGTAGAGGGTTTTGAGGGGTTATTGGTTGATTATGCCAGAAAAAAAAATACATTCAATTTAATTCGTGGCTTGCGCGCTGTTAGTGATTTTGAATATGAGTTTCAAATGTCTCTCATTAATCGTGCCCAAGAACCTCGCATTGACACCACATTTTTAATGACCGATCAAAAATACAGTTATTTAAGCTCAAGTATTGTTCGGCAATTGGCAAAATTAAATGGAAATATCTCTGATTATGTGAGTAACTACGTTAAAATCAAATTAAAGGAGAAATGCAATGGATAAAATAAAAGGCATTATTTTTTTATTAGAATCCCTGGTTAACACCGGAAAAAAGCAGTGGATGTCCAACAACATTAGCATTGATAAAAGTGAAGCATTATCGTTAATTAACAAACTTACAGAGGCTGTTGATGCCTATGAAAATGAAGAAAAGCAATCGACAACTTACCATGCTAACGATATTGATATGCGTGTTCAAAACACCGCCTTCTTAGATACTAAAAAAGAAGTCCTTAAACTTAAGCAAGACGCCAATGAGTACGCGGATGCAATATTATCCCGTTTGCAATTATTGGTTACAAAACTTCAGAAGAATGTGATAAAAATAGAAAAAAATATAACGGAAGGCCGGCATTTAATTGAAGAAAAACAACTGGCAAATATGAAAGGAGACGATCATGAGATCCAATAATAGAAAAAATAACGAGTTACGCCCAATGACAATTGAGAAAAATTTTATTGAAAATGCTGATGCATCCGCACTTATTTCATTTGGTAAAACACGCGTGATATGCACAGCAACCATTGAAGAATCGGTTCCAAGGTTTCTTAAAGATACTGGTAAGGGTTGGGTTACCGCAGAGTATGCCATGCTACCTGCATCTTCAAATGAGCGAATTCGGAGAGAAGTAAGCAATGGCAAACAGTCCGGTCGTACCATGGAAATACAACGGTTGATTGGACGCTCTTTACGAGCAGCAATAAACCTAGATGCCCTGGGGGAGCGAAGCATTTATATTGACTGTGACGTCATACAGGCGGATGGCGGTACAAGAACGACATCTATTACGGGGGGTATGATTGTGCTTCATGATGCCATTCAGTCGCTGTTGGATAGCCAGCGTTTATCAGTATCGCCAATTCAGAATTTTGTATCCGCAATTAGTGTTGGGTTGGTTGACAATCAGGTGATGCTTGACCTGGATTATATTGAAGATTCATCCGCAGAAGTGGACATGAATTTAATAATGACAGATGACGGGCGATTCATTGAAATTCAAGGAACAGCTGAGCAAACCCCATTTAGCGCTGATCATTTAGCAGAATTTTTAAGTGTTGGAAAAGCTGGCATTTCGACTATCATTGATACCGTTAAATCATCAGTAATTGTTCCGGCTTGATTGAGCTCTTTCTTCTTCAATTCATTTATAAATTGAATCAAATCACCCTTAGATCCACCCGGTTGCGTGAATGGGCATTTGGGTTTTTAAAGCATAGCTTATTTAGGATTGGGGGGGCGTGTAGGCATTCTGGAAACTGCTGTAAAACAATCATGCTTTACGATAATAATGTTGCTATTGATTCAACAAAAGCATGGGTAAAGTTTTTAAAAATAAAGCCCTCTTACGAATGTTTTATGCCCACAGTTATAAACAGTAAGATTTCATCATTTAACTGTTCTTGCTTAACAGATCAAAACACCTGTTCACGTTATGCCACTCGGCCAACCATATGCCGGCAATACCCAGAAAGCTTTTTTTTTCAGCACGGCCATATCCACGACCATTGCGGATTTATTATTCTTAAAAATGAAAAAAAAATAAAATGGTTATTGCCTAGCATAAAACAGGATATTGATGCATTTTTAGTGAATTAAACTATGATTCCTTGCATTATTTTATATAATGGTACTGTATGGACGAATTTTCTATCACTCAACGGCATTATGAGATTATCATTGATCAAGTTAAAAAAAATTTCCCCTATGAGTCCGGTGGGTTTGTTGGTGGAAAAAACGGGTTAATTTCGGCCATTTACCCAGTCTATAATCAAGACATTTCAAATAAGACCGATATTTTTGCTGTTAGCAGGGACGATATTGAGCGCGCGCACTTGTTTTTTAATAAGCATGCGCTTGATTATTACGGCACCTATCATTCACACCCAAAGGGGGCAGCCATTCCATCAAAACAAGATTTATCTCATATTCAGAAATATTTATTTATCATTAGCCTTGCATCATTTGATCAACCAGATTTTGCCGCGTTTAAAGTAACAGGTGTTCAACAAGCAAAACGAATTCCGCTCAATGTGGTGTCTAATGATCAGTTTTCAGTAAAAGATATTCATGCTAAAACCAATAAAGCAACGAATGATGGGCAAGAAAAAGACGCAACACCAGACTTTAACAATACAGATATTTTAAATGAGCAAATTAATAATGTGTTTTCGGACCAAGCCACCTACAAACGGAAATCCCAACAAAACAACGGCCCAGGTGACTTTAGCACCCTTGCTTAAACCAATACCTCGTTAAGCGGGTATTGCCATATTTGTAGTGCTTAACCACAACGCCTGGGGCATTGATGCTGCATTCAAATGTGGCATCATGTTCAACAAATAAATACCCGCCAGGCAACACCAATTGACGATCAATAATGCAGTCGATCGCTTGGTTATAAACTGACACATCGGCCCAAACTGGATCGAGGTAAATGACACCATAAAAGTCGCTAGTTTTGGACAAAAAAGACAGAATATTTGACCGAATAATTTGGACATTCACCTGGAGTTTTTTGGCATTTTGTTTAAGGTAGTGAACATTCTGATCAACACAAATCACCTGATCAGCACCCCTGGATAAGGCCTCGAATCCCATGGCGCCAGAACCTGAACATAAGTCCAAGAAACGTGTCCCAGATATGGCATTGGATAGACTACTAAACACCGCCTCTCGAACAACGGCCTTAGTGGGTCGAAACGATCGATCTTTTGGGTATTGGATGGACTGGCCTTTTAATGTTCCTGCAATGATATGCATGTTAATTTAACAACTCGGATGCAACCACACATTGGTTGAGCAAAAATGATTGAAGTTGGGACTGTTCTGAAGATTTCTGAATCACACGATCGCACCAAAACACCACCCGTTGCATCAACGCTTGATTGGCCGCATTTGCAAAAGAGAACACCAGGTCCCCCGATTGCTGAGTGCCCAGTAAGTGGCCTGGGCCACGAATTTTCAAATCTTCCTCCGCCAATTTGAACCCATTGGTTGAACTTAGCATCGCATTAATGCGTTGCCGTGACGGCTCTGATTTTGGTTGAGCAATTAAAAAACAATGCGATTGATCGCCACCTCGCCCCACCCTGCCCCTTAACTGGTGCAGTTGTGATAAACCAAATCGTTCCGCATGCATAATCACCATAATTGTAGCATTTGGAACATCAACACCGACTTCTACCACAGTGGTTGATACCAGTAATTGAATGTGATTGGACTTAAATTGTTGCATGACATGCTGCTTGTCCTTATTGGGCATCTTTCCATGGAGTAACCCAACAGTAAATTCTGAAAATGTCATGATGCATTCATTGAACCCATCGATCGCTGGTTGAATATCACTCAGATGCTCGGACGACTCAATTAATGGGTACACCACATATGCTTGTCCACCGTTGTTAAGGGTTAGTCGGATGAATTCATGGACTTGCCGAATGCGATTGGGTTGCCCAAAATATGTTTTGATAGGAAATCGTCCAGGTGGCATTTCATCTATGGTATCGTGGTCCAAATCACCATAATGTGTCAGCATCAATGTTCTTGGAATCGGTGTTGCCGTCATGAATAAACAATGGGGTTTCTTGGCCTTTTCAAGCAATAATTGCCGCTGAAATACGCCAAACCGATGCTGTTCATCAATAACAACCATGGCCAGATTGGAGAAAATAACAGACTCTTGTACCAACGCATGAGTACCAACAACAATAAGCGGCTGATTCGATGCAAGTGCAGATAGCACCACCTGGCGTTCTTTTTTTGCTTGCTTTCCTTTTAAAAGGTGTACGGAAATACCAAGATCTTTTAGGCGCTCTGACAATTTAAAGTAATGCTGCTGGGACAAGATTTCTGTGGGAACCAATAACGCCCCTTGGTAACCACTGGCAACAGCCGCCAATAATGCCAATGTGGCAATATCTGTTTTACCAGAGCCAACATCCCCTTGAATTAATCGAAAAACCAGTTGGTTGGTATCAAAATCATGGCACAAGTGATCCCATATTCGCTGCTGTGCTCCTGTGAGCTGGTAAGGCAATTGGCTCATGTAACGCCTAATCAATGCATGCTGTGGTTTCAAATGAAAGTGACCCAATGTTTGTTTAACACGTTGGTTAGCCAATCGCCGAGGGTGCATATACAGAAATAATTCATCAAATGAAAATCGTTTAATGGCTTGAGCCACGCATTGCTCTGACGTCGGAAAGTGGAAGCCCTGAAGTGCCGTTTGAATATCCACCAGCCCTTCAGACGCACACACCTGTTTGGGCAGCATATCAACCACGTTAGTGTGTTGAATAAGTGCGCGAATGAGCAACAACAAGGTCTTGCTTGATACGCCTTTAAAGTCGGGGTAAACAGGATGAATCTGCCCATGCCCTGTTGATGCTAATGTTGGGTAAGTTTCAAATGATGATACCTGAAAAGTCGCATCAAAATGGTTGGACTCGCGCTTTCCAAATGCCACCACATAGGGGTAGCGGTTGAGTTGATCGGCGATGTATTTTTGATTGAACCATGTGACATATATAGCATCATTTTCAGTTAAGAGTTGCGCTGAAAAAACCGTTAAATTTTTACGAACAACCCGCCGCGATACCCCCTGAAGGCGCCCAACAATGGCACGCATTTGCCCAATGGGCAGGGCATCAATGGTCACATGCGCCAGACGTTTTAAATACTGATTGGGTCGAAGCAATAAAAAGTCTTTGGCATTTTTTAACCCTTGCTTTGATAGAATAGACTGTTGGGCCGGGGTTATTCTTTTTTTAATCTGCTCAGCCGCAGCTGCCCCATTATAATGAAAAATCATGGCGATTTTTATAGGCCATGACAACATCATCACCATAAGCTTGAATGTCCCTTGGCTCAACTGTTAAATCCATGGCATGATCACTGGGGTAAAATGGAACACCTGCTTGACCCAATACTTTGGGAACCTTTGTCACCCAAAGCTCATCAAAATAACCCGCTGATAGTATCGAGGAAAATATTCGGCCGCCGCCCTCGACTAGCACCCCTTGAATGCCTTGTTGATGCAACATTGTGAATACATGGGCCCAGTTATGTTTCTTATTCTTTGTAAGGGATGTATCGACCAGTAATTGATCATGCGTCCAGGCTACAGGGGCTGAACGGAATAAGTAAATGGTTCTTCCCAATGCTAAGGCCCGTTTTACCCAGTCCACATCAACCTTATTGTTGGGGTCTAAAATCACAATCATTGGCTGAATATCGCCCTTTCGATCCAATCGAATACTTAACCGAGGTTGATCAATGGCAATGGTGTGAGCCCCTACCACAATGGCCTGCACCCATGTTCGAAGGTGTTGAACCACATTCAACGATTCATTGGATGAGATGTACGTTAAGCCAGTGCGATTGGGTGCGATCATGCCATCAAGAGAAATCGCCGCTTTCACATACACATATGGCCGTTTTTTTGCATAAAATGCATGAAATTCTGGGCAACATTGAATTGCTTCTTCTGACAAACCATTTGCAGCTACTTCAATGCCATGTTGGTTTAAAATGGCCTGCGCTTTTTGAGATGTTTTTGGGTTGGGGTCATCCATGGCCCATACAACCCGCTTTATTCCATGATTAATAATTGCATCAACACATGGCGGGGTTTTTCCATGATGAGTACATGGTTCAAGTGTAATCAACAATGTGGCACCATCTGTCCTTCCCTTGGCTTGGGCCAGGGCCAACACTTCAGCGTGGTGCGACCCATGCGAACAATGATAGGCTTCAGAAATAATCTGGCCCTCACGAATAACCATGGCCCCTACTGCTGGGTTGGGGTACTGAGTTCCCCGCGTTTGTACTGTTGCACGAATCAAATGAATCAACATTTGGTGTTCAAATGCACTAATTATCATTGTTGCTACTAAATAAAGGTTGGCCGTTCAGTTGTATTTTGATGTGAGATGTTTTTTGAACCATAAATGACTCATTAAATTGATCGCCACCATAGTGAGTACCTGAATACAATTGCCGCGTATCACCATTTCTCATTTCTTCTAACACAACAAATTCAGCATCATCCATCTCACTCGTAAATGTAAACGCCACGTCTATAGAAGTAACTTCAACACCTTCAAGATTAAGGTCATCTTTCCACTCAATACTCACTGGTGCCCCCTTGCTGAATACCAATTGTATTGTACCACTGTCAAACATGTATTGATTGGGCAACGGCAGTTGCCGGATCACCTTCCCTTGAGGCACCGTCATGGAATACTCATCTGGCATTTCTTTAATATTGATTCCTGTGCCATTTAAAATAAATGCAATGCCTTGCCGTGTTTTTCCAATTAATGCTGGGACTTGTATTTCCTGTCGGCCCTTTGATACAAATAGTTTAACAGATCGCCCCTGCTTTATTGATCGCCCTGAAGGTGGTTCAATACGAACGACATGCCCTTCTGGTATGGACTGATGGAAATTATACGACACCGAGGTAGGGTTAAGGCCAAGATTAACAAGCGCTTGCTTGGCTTGTATCAATGAGGTTTCAGTAAGATCAGGAAGCTGAACAACTTTGTACTTTGTAAAGTAAGATACATAGCCAACATACAACAGCACCCCAACCAGAAAAAGAAGAAACCCATTTGAAAGCCGATGAATAACTCGGCCTAACTTGGATCGACGCTCTTGATTAATTTCTGATGCAAACGATTCTGAAACTTCCAATCGATTGGATAGCTTTTCAAATGTGACATTCTGTTTGCCTTCTAGAATGCCAATAACAGTCTTAAAGCTTTGCCAGCGTGTCTTTGGGTCCAGTTGAATGCTTTTCATGATATAAAAATGCAGCTTATCCCCAATGCTTTGAATGCGTTTGGATGTCGCATCAGGGCCATGGACAAACCCTTCCTTTAACTTTGCCACTGAGTTTTTGTACTGATACGGCCACGTGGATGTATACAAGTAGTAGGCAAGAATGCCAAGGCCATAAATATCTGTTTTTAGGGACACCTGCTGATCTTTTAAGAATTCTGGCGTTAAAAAAATACTGGCATCATAGTCATTTATTTTTGATATAAAATATTCAATACAAATTAGATTGAGCATTGGCGGACCAAAAATAACCTGCCCCCCCTCTTCAACAAAAATATTATTTAAGCTAAAACTTCCAAAAACTAGGCCTTTGTTTTCCATTTGATACAGCACGTTTGCACTATCAATCAATATGGTTTGCCGGATGTTTGGCCAGTCTGAGCGCTTGGCCATTTGTTTCAAATAAAGGTCCAGTGACATTAATGGCTTGAACTGGTTTTTATAAAAAATATAGAAACTTTCCCCATCAAACTCAAAATCAATCAACTCAAACAATCCATCAATTGGCTGATACAAGTACCCCTGCATCGCATCAATGCAATGATCAACAAACGAGGGAGACACCAAATGCTGATGACACTTTACGATAAATACAGGGTGATGGTGCTGCTGATCAACACCGTCAAACAAATCATAAAATATATCTGAAAACAGCTTGGATTGTACTATGTATCGTGATCGGATAACTGTGTGTTTATTTGTTTTAATGTCCATAGCTGTTGGTTCCCGTAAAAGCCCCTCAATTTGTTGTTTAATTTATAGTTATACCCCATTTTAACCTTATTTTGAGTGGGGGTAAAATTATAAAAAACTGACCCTTTGACGTCAATAAGGGCCATTTCATTGTTTTTTACATAGGCAAACACCACATTATGTTGTGAATGCACTTTGAATAGCGCCTCTTGAATATTATCGGAAATGACGTGATTGGAGAATGATCTCAACTGTTGAAAATCATCGTTACCAACGAGCACATAATCTGCGGCTATGTCTAAAATACGAAACCCTGTTCCCATCGGCACTTTCTGATTATTTAAGCGATTGTAATGAACCAGTCCATTGTCAAACTGTAAAAACAGAAATACATCATCACCTGCTAAGTATTGAACTGGATGGTCAAGGGCAATTGGATTGGATGTGTTGGATGACACAACATCCAACTGTTCGATTCCTCGACTTGTTTTTACCCATACCGAACCATTTGTTTCAAATAAACCTGTATAATGTGTGTTTTTTTTCCACAATGGGTATCCCGAAAAAAAATCATACCCCGACAACACGTGATCCTTTGACAATGTAACAATCACTGGGTAATGAAAAAGAACCTTGTGCATGTTATGTAAGGGGATGTTCCACTTAATTTTTTTTCGAATGATATCCACAGAGTAAATGTCCGATTTGGATGTGATAAACAATTGATTGTACACCATATGCAATCCAATTGTTGATGGAGATACCATGACGCACCAGTTCTTTTTTAAATTAAATTGACGCTCACACAATTCTCCAGTGTTGGTGTGTATTTGATAAAATTTTCCTCGGTATCCCACTGTATGTGTGTCTGCATATGCTGACATACTAACAAAAAATAGAAACACCCAGGATAAAAAAACCAAGACGTTAATATTTTTTTTTGGTTATGCCCTGCTTTTTTTTCATGTTTCGGCGAATGTCCACTTGCTTTTCGTCCGAACGCTTTAAAAATTTAGTAAGCACATCTTCAAACTCTTTATTTTCTGAACTTGACCGAATAAACAACGCTTTTTTAGGTTTGGCATCTGCTACTTTTTTAATTGAAAATTCAAGCTTTCCTTTTTTATTTCGGCCCAACACCTTCACCGAAATTTTTTCGCCTAATTTAACATACTTATTAATGTTTGTAACAAATTCATTTGCAACTTCAGAAATATGGATGAGCCCCTCTTCCCCGTTCTCACAGCGAACAAACGCACCAAAATCAGCAATATTGGTCACCTCTACACTTATAACATTGCCCGGTTCTATGGCTTGTGACTCATTTGATTCTGTAAGGTCTTCGTTGTTACTGGTCATTGTGACTCCTTGTAATAAAATCGAAACATGGTTTCATTCGGAAAAACCATGTGCAAGTGTCGCCGAGATAGGTCGATCCAATATGAATCGTTTTCTAAACTTGATAACATTTGACTTATTTTTTGATGCTTTAACTGCAACATACTAAATCGTTTTGATTTAACATTGTACTCTTTTTTGAATTCATTATAACGGAAGAAACTATTTAATCCAAGCGAGGCCGTGTATAAAAAAAAGACTCCAGATACAACAAAAAAGAAGCGTTCGACCACTGGGTATTTCATGCAACTAACCAACCATAGCAAATTGATCGTACACCGCGCTATTGCCCAGCTGATCACTAATGCGTATGAGTTGATTGTATTTTGCTATACGATCTGTTCGAGACATTGACCCTGTTTTTATTTGACCAGCATTGGTTGCTACAGCCAAATCAGCAATAAAGGTATCTTCACTTTCGCCTGACCGATGGGAAATAACTGTTTGATACCCTGCACGATGGGCCATGTGAATGGCATCCATGGTTTCAGAAATGGTGCCAATTTGATTCACCTTAATTAAAATTGCGTTTGCTACTTGATCGTTAATGCCTTTTTTTAAGCGAGCAGAGTTGGTAACGAATAAATCATCCCCAACAATTTGAATCTTGGACCCCAAACGGGTTGTAAACAATTTCCAGCCATCCCAGTCATCCTCAGCCAGCCCATCCTCAATGGAAACAATGGGGTATTTTTGCACTAAATATTCATAGTAATCAATAAGCTCTTCACTTGATTTTTTAACCCCCTCACCCACCAATTGATACTGCCCACTGTCAGCATCGAATAACTCGTTGGCAGCAACGTCCAATGCCATAACGATATCTTTGCCAGGTTTATACCCAGCAGACTCAATGGCTTGCATGATAATTGAAACAGCGTCCTCGTTGGTCGATAAGTTTGGTGCAAAACCGCCTTCATCGCCAACCGAGGTTGAAAACCCTTTAAACGATAACTCTTGCTTGAGCTGATGAAATACCTCAGCCCCCATTTGAATGGCTTGCTTCATGCTCGTAGCACCAATAGGCATGATCATAAATTCTTGAAAATCAATGGAGTTATCGGCATGCTCCCCTCCATTAATGATGTTCATCATTGGCACTGGCATTTTATGGGCAAACACACCACCCAAGTACGAATAAAGGGGCACATTGATTGATTCAGCCGCTGCCCTAGAAACAGCCATGGACACGCCCAATATGGCATTGGCACCCAGCACTTTTTTATTGTCAGACCCATCCAACATGATCATGGTTTGATCAATCAATAGCTGATCAAACACATTCATTCCAACCAATGCAGGGGCAATGACCTGATTTACATTTTCAACAGCTTTTTGAACACCCTTTCCTTTGAACCGCTGATCCCCGTCTCTAAGTTCCAATGCTTCAAACGTTCCAGTTGATGCACCTGAGGGCACAATCGCTCGCCCAATGGATGAGGATTCAGTATGAACATCAACTTCAACCGTTGGGTTTCCCCTAGAGTCCAATACTTCGCGTGCTACAATTTTTGATATTTTTGTCATAAATGCTCCTTACCAATCCAAATAAGGCAGTTGTTTTGCCAATTCGGTTATTTTATCACGATTCGATTTTAAAAGCGTGAGTTCATCCCACGTACCATTCAAAAATGCTTTTTTATGCGTATCTTTTTGGGTAATGGCAAAGGGGTCAGGCAAGCCATCCACGGCCAATGTAGATGCTTCCACGTCGATGCTAAACGCACTGTTTGGAAAGGCAGCCACATGCTGAAATAATTGTTGAATGGTGTGACGAGGCAAGGTGACCGTAACAATGCCCAACGCCTTGCAATTGCCTGAAAAAATTTCTGCAAATGATTCGCCAACAATGGCTTTAAAGCCCGCTCGCATAATGGCCTGCGGGGCATGTTCACGAGAAGATCCACACCCAAAATTATGTTCAACCAACATAATGGATGCATTGGCGTATTCCGGCTGATTCAAGGGATGGTCATGATTAACAGTGTCGTTGGTAAACCGAGCATCATAAAACAAATACTCGCCCATTTTATCAAAGGTAATGTGCTTTAAAAATCGAGCTGGAACAATTTGATCGGTATCAATATCGATGCCTGGGATTGGCACCACATGCCCCTTCAACGATGAAACAGCCAAGTTATTCATGTCCAATTTCCTTACGAACATCGACGACATGCCCAGCAATAGCTGCCGCTGCGACCATTGAAGGGCTCATCAGCAAGGTTCGGCCATTGGGGCTTCCTTGCCGACCAATAAAGTTTCGATTGGATGACGACGCACACACTTGGTTTCCGGTAAGTTTATCAGGGTTCATGGCCAAGCACATGGAACACCCAGCATTTCGCCACTGAAACCCAGCCTCAGTAAAAATATGGTGCAAACCTTCTGATTCTGCTTGGGCCATTACTCGCTGAGAACCGGGCACCACCATGGCCTGAACCTTGGGGTGAATTTTCTTACCCTTAACAATACTGGCTGCTTCGCGAAGGTCAGATAATCGGCCATTGGTGCAAGACCCAATAAATGCCACATCAATGGGTATGGATTGCGCCGGCTGATTTTCGGAAAAGCCCATAAACGCGTAAGCATCTTTAGCCGATTGGGGGTGCTGAAGTTCACTGCACTTGGGAAGGTTACTGGACACAGGCACCGACTGCCCTGGGTTGATGCCCCAAGTGACCATTGGTTCAATGGCAGAGCCATCAATAATAAGTTCGTCATCATATGCCGCATCTGCATTGGAGCGAATATCGGACCAATATGAAATGGCTTTTTCCATGTCCTTTGGGGAATGTAAACGGTCTTTAAGGTAATTGAATGTGGTTTGATCGGGATTGACATACCCAATGCGAGCACCACCTTCAATGCTCATGTTGCATACGGTCATGCGACCTTCCATGGACATGGTGTCGAACACATCCCCGGCGTATTCATAGGCATACCCCAAGCCACCCTTCACTCCCAATTCTGCAATGATTTTTAAGATAACATCCTTCGGGTAAACGCCAGGCTGAAGGGCCCCATTCACCACAATGCGACGTACTTTAAGCCGAGACAATGCCAAGGTTTGGGTTTCAAGGACATTGCGCACTTCGGTGGTGCCAATGCCAAAGGCCAACGACCCAAACGCCCCATGAGTGGATGTATGGGAATCGCCACAGGCAATGGTCATGCCTGGCTGGGTTAAGCCTAATTCTGGGCCAATCATATGAACAATGCCCTGCTTTCCACTTTTAAAATCAAACAATTGAATGCCAAAGTCGGCCGTGTTTTTTTCGAGAGTAGATGCCATCAACTCGGCTTGTGGATCGGCGAACGGGCGTTGAGTTGAATCGGTTGGGACAATGTGGTCCATGGTTGCAAAGGTACGGTTGGGAAACAAAACCCTTTGGTTGCGTTCACGCAACGACGCAAATGCCTGAGGCGTTGTTACTTCGTGAATTAAATGCAAGCCAATGAATAGCTGATCCATGCCAGATGGCAAGGTGGCCACTTTATGCATATTCCATACCTTGTCGAAAAGGGTGCCTGTTGACATTTGATTATAGTAACAATAGATTGTTGCAAGGGCAATTCTTAGCCCCAATAGAAATACGATTACAACACCAAAAAAAACGAATAATAACTAAAGTAAAAGGAGGGAAGATGAGATTGATCACACTTATTCGCATGGCCGGATTGTTAGCAACTGCAAGCTCTTTACGCATGGACCCTCCGAAAATCCCCGCCAACGTTAAACAACGTGGAACTATCGTGAGTCATAAAGGGCCTAGAACAGATGGCCTACCGAATGGATTTGGAACGGCACATTACGATTCTGGGGAAATTTTTCAAGGACACTTTTTAAGTGGCACGCCAGATGGCTTTTGCAAATTGAACAGTAACGAAGGAAAGTTCAAAAACAGTAATATGACGCAAGTATGTACCCAGCACATTCCAGTTGGAGCTCAGCATGCGATAGTCTTTACTAATGGATGTTCATTTCCCGAAATAGGTGTTAACCCCCATGTTAATGGAGGGCCTAATGCAAGTATTGCGCCTTATATGACCAGGAACAAATATTGCTCATTCGATAAATTGATTTTACTTATGGCTATAGTTTTTATAATAGCGATAACCAAACAAAAACGCATTAAATGCCTGTTATTAGAATTGAAAAAAACTATCGATGATATACAAAGGCAAAAACGAATAATCGACGAGTTTAACCTTCAGAACGGGCAAGGGTGCTGCCTAAGGTACGAAAACTCACATTGTTTTCTTGAAGTATTCAAAAACTGCAAAATCCATGGGCTTTTAATTCCAAGGAATGTTATAAATAAAGCGTTATCCGAAGGCATACCCATAAATTCAAGTGCCCCATTTCCATCCGTTGATCAGTTGGAAAAAATCATTATCCATAAAATCTCATCATCCAAATCATTCAAGTACTGGGTTTTGCACCAGATATTTGTACCTGAAGACCAACATGAATTATTCACTGTGTCAATTCAAGGCCCCGGTGTGTGGTTGAAGCTCGCCCAAAATGTCGACCCCGATGATCCTCTTGGCGTCATAACTCTTGGAGACCAACCAATTTAAAAAAAAAACCTAGGTCCGGACAAAGGGGTGCCTATTCGATGGAACATGGATACGGTTTTTGCAGGTGAAGAAGAAAACCTAACGAAAGAGTATCAAAAAACAATAAGCAATACCCTTGAAAAAATCAGCGCCCTATTCCTTAAACAAACCTTAACACCCTTGCATTGGAAGGTCGCAAACACTTTATGCAGGCGTTCTAAGTATTATTATAAAGCATTCAATAAACCGTTTCCATTAAAAGACAGTCGGCCCACGCCAGACACGACCAGATGGTATGACATATGGATGAAATTAAAAATCAAAGTCGTCAAACACGAAATTTTGACTGATCCGTCGTTTTCTTTAGTTCGGCGTCAAAGTTTAAGGAACGAGATTGCTAAGCTAATAAGAGATCTTGACACATTAATGAATGCAATTACGCAATTCAACTGCCATGAAAAAGCAACAGAAACGGCGCTAATCACCTTTATTAAAGACGCAAAAAACCTACTGAATAGCACTGACGCCACTTCCGAATCAATTGCAAAAACATTATGCAATGCATCAGAACACGACGCACGAATACTAATAGATTTTTTGAGTGGAAATGGCATACCAGGGGAGAATTATGATCCCAGGACTGCAAGTTCATCAATGGCTTCCATTCAACGCTCCATGATTAGCATGAGTGACGATAGTCATGGTGGTGCTACAAGAGCCAAAGATATAGAGGCGTTTGTTAAACATGCGATAGCTGGTACTTTCGAAGAGTATGATCACGTTCATGTGGATGCGCACTTGGGCGATTTGCTTGCGTTAACAAATGATGATGCAGAAGCGTGCGATATAGACAGTGCGAATGCCCGACGACTGGGACTTCATTTGCCAACCGAGCAAACGTATTTTCATCATCGTAAAGACATAAATCAACAGCCAATTCAAGAAGGTGTCTACAAGATGCTCAATGACGACTGCAATGCATTGATTGCTACCCTAGAAAAATGCAACTACGATACAGGAGAATTTCAACTTGATCCATCAAATCACCATCAATTCATTCAAAGATTAACAACATTTTATGTGAATAGGATGAAGCTACAAGATACTCAGGGAGGGCTACAAGATACTCAGGGAGATCATCACACCTACAATGGCCCTTATATGCTTCCCAATAAAGACCTATGGCGGTTTATTGGAAATCGCCCGGACATGATTGCCGATGCGTACATTCGATTGAGATTATTAATTCATTATTTAATACCAAACGGTGAAACTATTTTTCAAAGATGTGGTCCCCCCCACACATAACAAGATGGTGTTATAGAATTACTGATAAATTTAAAAGAGAAGCGGCTTCTCTTTTCCAATTGAGTCCCGTACAATTCAAGTATGAAATGCGGGATTTTAGATTACGGCACAGGCAACATTCAAAGCGTGCAAAATGCCATTGAACACATAGGGCATCGCGTTATAAGAAGCAGCCAATTTGATGAACTTGAACAGGCTGATGCATTGATTTTTCCTGGTCAGGGGGCGTTTGGCCCTGCAATGAAAACCTTACACCGCCTGAACTTAATTCAGCCCTTGCGACAGTATATCGAATCAAAACAACCCTTTATTGGCATATGCCTTGGGTTCCAGTTGGTGTTTGATGGATCAGATGAAGCCAATGATGCGCAAGGCCTTGGCTGTTTGCCTGGATCATTTAAGCGGTTTGAAAGCAACCATTTATCGGTACCTCACATGGGTTGGAATCAGATTGACGCCACCAATACAGGTTCGGTTTTGGATCAATTCAACGGACAATTGTTTTACTTTGTTCACTCGTATTACTTACCCATTGATGCCACCACCAACGGAGCGACCACCCACTATGGGGTGCCATTCACATCGGCCGTTGCCAATGACACCCAATTGATGACCCAATTTCACCCAGAAAAAAGTGGCGACCTTGGATTGGAATTGTTAACATCATTTCTACAATCGGTATCATGACAAGCAAAAAAAAACACATCTCAATTAAAGGTGCACGGGTTCACAACCTTAAAAACGTATCCTTGGATATTCCGAAGGATCAACTCATTGTGTTTACAGGGTTATCCGGTTCAGGAAAGTCATCATTGGCCTTTGATACCATTTATGCCGAGGGGCAACGCCGGTACGTGGAATCGTTATCAGCGTATGCCCGGCAATTTTTAGAGCAGTTGGACAAGCCCGATGTGGACGCTTTAGATGGGCTGTCGCCAGCCATTTCCATCGACCAAAAAAATGCATCGAATAATCCCCGGTCAACGGTTGGCACAGTGACTGAAATTCAAGATTACTTGCGCCTTCTTTTTGCCAGTATTGGGGTATTGCATTGCCCCGTTAAAAACACCCCTGTTCGCAAACAATCGGTGCAGGACATGTTTGATACAACAAAAACCTGGCACAAGGGGGAGTCGCTATTGATTATGGCCCCACTTGTAAAAAAACAAAAAGGGGAATTTTTAAGCCTGTTTAAAGATTTGCAGCAACAAGGCTTTGTTCGTGCTCGAGTAGATGGTGACATTGTGCGCTTGGAAGATTGCACCCGATTGGAAAAATTTAAGCAACACACCATTGAATTGATTATTGACCGGGTTGACAACAATGCCCCAAATGAAGGTCGTTTATTTGAAGCCATTGAATTGGCCACCAAGCAAGCCAAGGGCCTGGTCACCATTGAAAACACCAGCACAAACGACAGCATCACATTGTCTGAACATTTTTCATCGGAAGATTATGAATTTACGATTTCTGAATTGAGCCCAAGATTATTTTCGTTTAATTCCCCCATTGGGGCTTGCCATGAGTGCAATGGCTTGGGGCACACCATGGCGTTTGACCCCGAAACATTATTTTCGCCAACGGATACCATATATGAGGCCTGCAATGCCTTTGTCAACTTCGAGACATCAAATTACGGCATTCGATTTCATTTGGACGCCGAAAAATTGGGCATTGCCATCAATATGAATAAAATGGTCAAATCCATGACCCAAGAAGAACGTGATTTTGTGTTTTATGGCCGCTATGGCGAAGAAATTGATGTGAATAAAAAAACAAAATCTCGGTTTGGTTGGAAATTTCGACCCAGAGGCTGGGAGGGCGTGATCAACTTATTGCGACGACGCCATGCTCAAACGGATTCAGACCTGGCCAAAGAACATTACCAAAAGGATATGATTAAAAAATTGTGCGATTCCTGCCACGGGCATCGATTAAATGAAGAATCCTTGGCTGTAAAAATTGAGGGGCATTCCATTGCATCGTTTGGTGATTTATCCATCCGTGATGCGCTTCAATTCATGTCAGATTTAACCCTTAGTGACCACGATCAACAGATTTCCAAAGAACTTAGAAAAGAAATTATCAATCGGCTCAACTTTTTAAACCAAGTTGGGCTGCATTATTTGACCTTAAATCGCACAGCCAATACATTATCGGGTGGAGAACACCAACGGATTCGATTGGCCACCCAAATTGGATCGGGACTAACGGGAGTGCTTTACGTATTGGATGAACCCAGCATTGGGCTGCATCAGCACGACAACGACCAATTGATTAAGACCTTAAAGCATTTGCGTGATTTGGGTAACACCGTGATTGTGGTAGAGCATGATGAAGATACCATAAAAGAAGCCGACCATGTTGTGGACATTGGCCCACACGCAGGCCGTTTGGGTGGGGACATTATTCATAATGGATCATATGCCGGATTGCTAAAAAATAAAAAATCAATTACCGGTGATTATTTATCTGGTAAAAAGCGCATTGATATTCCCAAAAAACGCCGAAAAAATCAAAAAAAACACATCAAACTCACGGGTGCCACCAAAAATAATTTAAAAAATGCGGATATTCAAATTCCGTTGGGCACCTTAACCTGCGTGACCGGTGTATCGGGGTCAGGCAAAAGCACATTGGTAAAAGAAACATTGCTGCATGTGATTGAAAGCATGAAAGTAAAAAAAGCCCCAACTGCTGGTATCTTTACCTCGATTCAAGGGGTCGACCATATTGATAAAATCATTACCATTGATCAATCCGCAATTGGGCGAACCCCGCGATCAAATCCGGCCACCTATGTGGGGTTCTTTTCAGCGATCCGTGATGTATATGCCAAGCTACCAGAATCAAAAATCAATGGCTTTGGCCCTGGAAGATTTAGTTTTAACGTAAAGGGTGGCCGGTGCGAAACCTGCCAAGGCGCAGGGGTTGTTAAAATTGAAATGCATTTTTTAACCGATATATTTGTCACCTGCAATACCTGCAAAGGGCAACGGTTTAACGAACAAACCCTTCGGGTAAAGTTTAAAGGCCATTCCATTAACGACACCCTGAACATGACCATTAATCAAGCATGCGAAACGTTTGAAAATATTCCAAGCGTATTTAACAAATGCCGTGTGTTGCAGGAGGTTGGCATGGGGTACATTACCCTTGGTCAATCAGCAACCACACTAAGTGGTGGCGAAGCCCAGCGAATAAAATTGGCCAAAGAACTCAGTAAAAAAAGTACAGGAAAAACATTTTACATGTTGGATGAACCAACCACAGGCCTTCATTTTCACGATATCAAGCGCTTGATTGATGTGTTGGATCAGTTGGTAAACCAAGGCAATACCGTGGTGGTTATTGAACATAACTTGGATGTGATTAAATGCAGTGATCATATTATTGATTTAGGGCCAGGCGGCGGGCATGAAGGTGGCCAAGTTATTGCTACAGGCACCCCAGAAGCAATTGCAAACGTAAAGGAATCAAAAACCGGGACGTACCTAAAAAAAGCACTCACTAACTAGCTATGCTGGTTACTGCGCAATATGGGGGCCCTTTAAGATTGAATCAAACTAATGATTGTTGGCGCATATCGGTAATCCTCTTTTTGAATAATAAAATGGGCCTCATTAAAAAACATTCGAATGGTGCCATCCGCACTTTCAGCTTCAATGACATCGAAAAACTCATGCCCATTTTGATTGGTATATTGAGTGTGAAACGCCTGAATAATCAACGTAACATGTTCACTGGTTAAGCCGGCAAATGGCCCACGCATGGTATCGCCTTTATTGATTGGCAATGGAATAAACTGCTCAGACGCAGGGTTGCCTTCAATGGTGATAAAATACCCATTTGTGCGGTCCATTAAATGTAAATCAACGGTTCCTGTCTGTTGATTAAGCTCAACCGTTTGCCGAAAAAGTATCACTCTTCCGCCAAGGTTGGTATTATAGTCATTCATAATGTTAATATCAGCTGACCCGACGATTGAATGATCAATACTTAACGAATATTCCCTTGATTTCGGTCCGATTAAAAATGATTCTATTGGCAAGAATGTGGTATCGTTTGACGGACTGGTTGCACACCCAACCAGACATACGCACAATGCCCATTTAAAAGTGGTACGCAACCGATACAGAAATGGGATCATAATGAAACACCGACTCTTTTTTAACATCGTATTGATTCAGGTATGTAAACGACGATGTGCTGGTAATTTTACTCCATGTTTTAGCAAACGATACCCGCCAATGGGGCCAAACCCTGTAGCTGAACTGAAGTTTATAAAAAATACTGGGCGACACGGTTTCTTTGTAATTTTGAACCACTGGTTCACCAATAATACTGAGGTGTTGATGAATCGCGTCAATGGCAGGGCCACCTGAATTCATGGGTGTGAATACCATCACCCCAATGCTGGGTTGAATATAAATCTTTGAACGGGGAACCCATCGATAGGAAAGACTCACCGGAAACACCAGGTGGTCTTGCCCGATGATCATGGTTTGATTGATGGGCTGATGAACAGTTCCAAATGCTTGTGTGGTGAGCTGCTGAACACCCAATTGAATTGGAACATTAAGGATATCAACCCCCACACCAACCCCAAACGATTGTTGCACAAACCCAAGGTCATTGGCATTAACGTATTCAGCATGCACAGATAACGCCAAGGCCTGCCACCCCAAAAAAAGGAGCATTGCCACAGCAAACATCCTCATGCAGTGGTTTGAATGTGATGCTGTTTGGACAACCGAATTTTATCGAACTGTGGTGTGGTTGAACGAAAGGGAGGGGATTGAACTGACAAGGCTAAGGTGGATGCTGTTTTTAATTGGGTGGATGAATGATCTTGGGCTTTCATTAGTTGAATGGCCAAAAGTTGCGCCCGAATGGATTGTTTTTCTTCATCTGATATTGCGTGATTAGAATCATTGGCACTGACCATTTTCTTCAAATCCAATGGGGTCTTTGGTTGGTTAGCTGCAACGGGCGGTCGTTCCGAATATATAGGGTCATTTTGAGAATCCATAATGGTTTCAATATAATGATGAATGGATGCACTGGGCAGCACGTTGACTGTTGGTTTAAACGGGTGAATGATGGCCTCAATGGGTTGCTTATACGTCTTTTTAAAGGCCAGTTTTAATCGATCAAGCTGCGCTTTAATGCTTGGGTGGTTGCCAATTTGGGAGTGCCCAACAATGCTCAAGAGCATTAAAATTTTTAACTGTGCCCCTTTGGCCGACAACATTCCGCTCATGATTTGATTTAAACAAATTCGAATTAACGACTCCACAAACCGAACCATCTTTTTTAGCTCCTGCATATCGTAAATTCGAGACGCATCAACAATGCGGTTAATATCGTCTGACTGAACCTTTAATGAAACATAACCATTGGCCATGGCTTTCATGACATCCTCCTAAACCAAATACAGCGTGAACACTTTGGTTATCGATGCCTGGTTGAATACCTTTAATGGTTTTGTCCGCCCCCAATATATCGAATGATTTCAATGCAATCGTCTTGCTTAATGTGGGTTGTTGCATGCTTGGTCATGGGCAAAATGGCCCCATTCAATTCAACAACCACCCATTCTGGGTTTAACTGTTTTTGGTGAATTAATGACGCCACAGAGCACGGAGTCAAATGCACCTGAACCCCATTCAACTGGACGCTTATTTGATCCAACGAATTCGGCTAAACGGCCAATATATGAACATGGCCTGACCAATCAGCTGGTCATTACGAACGAATCCCCAAGCCCTGGAGTCAGCAGAACTATCGCGGTTATCCCCCAACACAAAAAAATGGCCATCAGGCACTGTTAACTTGCCGTGATTCGAATAGTCCCTGCGAATGGTCACCCCTGGAAACACCAACAGCTGATCGTTAACATAAACCAACCCACGGCGAATTTCCACGGTTTCACCAGGCAACCCAATCAATCGTTTGACATACTGCTTGCCATCGCCATGCGGCGAATCAAACAAAATAACATCGCCTCGGTTTGGCGAATTAAAATGATACACCAATTTATTCACAAACAATCGGTCTGAATCAAATTTTGATTTACTAACCAATGTGGGCTTCATGGAGCCAGAAAAAACCATGGATGACTGCACCACAAATTGACGAAGAAACAGCGCAATAATTAATGCGCCAAGCAATGTTTCAGCAAATTCCAAGGCAACTCCCATTTGAGGCCGACGTGTCTTAAACTGAACCTTAAATTGTTTCCATTTAAAGAGCAGACCATTGATTGAACGGAACATGTAAGTCAGAATATCATTAAGCAGTATTTTTTGGAAAGAATCATGACATTAAACTATCGAAAATACCATGGGTGCCTGAACGAATTTATATGTGTGGATTTACGCGACACCTCACACGACATTGCGCCCTACGTTCCTGGTCTTTGCCAAAAAAAAACGTGGCCGCCCAAGCACCTTCCCGATAAAAACTACATTGGCGCAGATGGCTTGGTGGCTGTACACCACTCAGACATTGCAGACTTTAAAATGCAAATCATAAATGCCGATGGCAGTATACCCGAAATGTGTGGCAATGGGTTGCGCTGCTTTGTTGCATTTTTGCACCACCAACACTTAACACAACACACCTCATTACGCATTGAAACAGGGGCTGGGGTATTGGGTGTTACGGTTCATAATATTACGCCAACAAGCGCCAGTATATCTGTTGGCATGGGCCAAGCAAAAACGAAGGCCCAGCTGCCCAATGCTGATTTTTTATTGGAATGCCAGACCATGGATGCTATTCCCATTGGACAATACAACGTTGTGCCCGTAAGCATGGGAAACCCACACGCCGTTATTTATACATCAAATATTAATGGCATTGATATAAATACCGTTGGCCCGCTTATACAAAATGCAGAGTCACCATCGGGTAAACGATGGTTTCCAAATGGCATTAATGTTGAATTTTTAGAACACATTCCAGGCACGCAACGATTGTACATGCGCGTGTTTGAACGTGGCGTTGGTGAAACCATGGCCTGTGGCACTGGGGCATGCGCCGCTGTGGTGGCAGGCATGTTACACGGGCATTGCCAACCGAGTGAAACTGTTTTCCTAAAAGGGGGAGAACTGACCATTGATGTTAACCCCACAAATTATGCTGTGACCATGCAAGGCCCAGCACAATTCATGGGCGAAGGCCGCATTGAATTATAGGTGCTGGCGAATGTGATGCATATTATTTAAACTTAAAGGTAACAAAATGAAAAAAATACTTTTATGGTGTTGGTTGTTCGTAATGGTTTCTGCCCCAGTAAGCGCATTGAATTCCCCTGCCCCTGTGTTGACTGGGCGAGATGTGATGCAAATGGTACAAAAAGAAAATCAGAAAAAAACCACAAGAAAAGCGACTGTGCATATGACAATAACCGACAAAAAAAATAAAGAACGGGTTCGCTACTTTACGTACGCAACCAAATACAGCCCAAAAATAACACGCCATTTAATCACCTTTTTTCAGCCAAAACCCGTAAAGGGAACGGCTCTATTGAGTGAAACAGACCATGCCTCAGGCAAAAAAAGCCAATGGGTGTACTTGCCTGCATTCAAAAGCATCAAGCGGCTAACATCCTCAGATAAAAATAAAAGTTTCATGGGAAGCGACTTTAGTTATTCTGATATTGCTGGCAGAAAACTGGATGACGATACCCATCGATTGGTTAAAGAAACGGATGCGCACTTTTTTATTGAAAGCATACCCAAAGATGCATCGAATGCAACGTACTCAAAAATTCGATATGTCATCAGCAAAGCCCATCGTTTGGTTATAACCGCTAGCTTTTATGGGGCGAATGGCAAAAAATTAAAAACATTAAGCAACTCTAAAGTATCGGTTATCAACGATGTGAACGTGGTCATGCACTCTGAAATGGTGAATCACATAACCAATGGGCAAACAGTGCTAACCGTCCAGTCCATGGATGTTGGCGGTGACATTCGCGATGATGTGCTATCAATTAAAGGGCTAAAGGCGCGATAATGCACTGGCTAATTGGGTGTTTGGCCGCGCTATCTTTCGGCTTATTTTCGCAGGTAGACGACGATTGGGGGATCATTGAACCAATTGAAGTTATTGCCCCTATTCAGCAACAACCGGCATCGTTTGATGCCTTTTGGAAAGAACACGGGTACGCAAAGCTCCGGCACCAGGTTGCCATTGGATCACCATTCAGTGATACGCAAATAGAAAATAATGTTACATTGGGCATAAGCGAACAATGGGGCCAAACCCAGTGGGTGCTGGAAGCCAAGCACAGTACCCGATGGATGCACCGCGATTATACCCAAACCACACCCAATGGCAGAGGCACCCACCACACCACACAATTCTCACAGGCCCTTTACCTGAATCAAGCATATCTGGTTGCATCACCGCTAAAACAGGTGAGCTTAAGCCTGGGAAAGCAAGCGCATGTGTGGGGGCAACTTGATATGGCGTCGCCCATTGACATGTTCTTGCCCATTGATATTAACCCTATGGTTATTCCGGGACTAAAAGCCACCAACCGACGGCCACAAACCACCGCAAAACTTACCCTTTATCCAACACCCAAGGTTGAAATTTCAGGGTATTACTTCCCCACATTTGAAGAAAGCAAGTGGATACCATCGGTTGATTTAAGCAATGCCTTCACAACCATTGGAGCAGACCATACCCTTGTAAAAAAACGGTTGCCATCCAAACATAAACAATCATCTGCTGCGCTTAGAGCCATTTGGTATGCCCCATCATTCACAACAGCCGTTACATACTACAATGGCTTTAATACGTTATCGCCAATCATGAAACGCCAGTACATAAACCCACAACTAGGCAACCATGATGCATTGGCTGAATATGGATATTACCAAAAACAAGGTCTAGGGGTTGAACTGCATGTACCAATGCAACCAGTTGGCGTAAAAGCAGAAATGAGCATTAGCGATGCATATGTATCCATACAGAACGATCACCCACAAATTATTCAGGCACTTAAAACCCATAACAATGGGTGGACTGCAATTCCAGCCTATGTTGTTGTATCCGCCATTGGCATTGATGCAAGCACCCCCACATGGTTCACCAATGCTTACGTA
Organism: Candidatus Margulisiibacteriota bacterium; assembly: GCA_016779165.1. Taxonomy (GTDB): domain Bacteria; phylum Margulisbacteria; class Marinamargulisbacteria; order UBA817; family UBA817; genus UBA817. Next base: position 45,027 of record JADHOE010000002.1, read on the forward strand.
TTTAATGTTACTCACATCAAGCGGTCATCAACCGCATCATTTTGGCACATATACAACCAACACGCCAACGAAGGTGATGCAATCGATAATGTACCCGTATTTCCCGTTCTCAATATTGGCCGGCATTTTGGCTTAGAAAAGAAAGCCACGGTAGGGGTTGCTACGGGGGTGTTTTCAGGGGTTTTTGGCACGTCTTTATATGGGGCATATAGCGTCAATGATTCCCTGAGATTGGATGCAAGCGTGGCATCTGATATGCATGGGCCCGATGCGGTGTGGCTGGCCCAAGACCTAACGGGCATTCACGGCTATAAAGAGTTTCCCCGACCATCGTTACGTGTGTCTGTTGGAATGGAGGTCAAGATATGATGTCGTTTCGTGTGGCGAAATACATTATCTTTTTTATGTTACTGGCATTTGGGGCATTGTTATTTCGGGTGATCCCACAATTATCGTTTAACAATGATTATTGGTTACCCAATGACAACCCCTATCAGCGTGATTTAAATACCCTAGAACAAGAATTCCAACCGGGGTTTGGGAGTGTGGTGGTGCTGTCATTTCCAGACGCATTCTTTACAAACGATAACCTGGCATTTTTTCGACAATTTAAACAACAAATTGAATCCCTTGATCATGTGGTTAAGGTGAATTCACCACTCGATGCCACTGTTATCATGAATGCGGATGATACCCTACGCATTGAAACCTACAATGATGCACTTACCAACGGCCACATTGCATCTGTTGATGCGTATCGATCATTGTTCCTTAAAAGCCCATACCATGAAAAATTATTATCCAACAACGAACAATGGGTCGCACTTAGTGTATCCATCGACAAAAAAAATGATGGAAAAGACTTGCATCGACGAGTCAGCAGCGTGTTGGAAATTAAAGAAATACTGCAGTCACTGCCCCAATATGTTAATGGGTTTATTACTGGGGACGCTGCCATTTTTTATGAAATGGATACCGCTACCCAACACAACTTGGTGCGGTTATTGCCATTGGCGTTTGGCTTATTGTTATTGATTGCGTGGATATTTCTTAAGCAATGGCGATCGGTGGTTATTGTCATTGTACCAACACTCATCAACCTTGGTCTGGTGCCCATTTTTATTGTGATGCTTGGCCATACCATTACCATTGTAAACATTACTTTGTTTATTCTAGCCCTGGTAATCACCATTGCAGACAGCATTCACATCCTCAATTATTGGGAACGGTATGTATTGAATAAGTCCCCCCACCCAATTGCTGACACCATACGGGCCTCATGGTTGCCTTGCTTTATTACATCGATTACCACCGCCGTTGGGTTTGGTAGCTTTGTAACCAGTGCCATTATTCCATTGAACCATTATGGGATTGAATCATTTTTAGTCATGCTATTTGCCTATGTGGTGGTCATGACCATGGTGCCGTTTTTGCTTCACCTATTGCCCCCCCATGTTCGATCAAAAACAGACACATTATTGTTTCCAACAGTGGTATCCAAATGTGCCCAACTGATTGCCAATCATTATAAAAAAATCAGCATATTAACCATTGCGTTTGCATTAGTTATTTCTCAAGTGCTTTGGTTTGCAACCACAGAAACCAGCTTCATTTCTGTTTTTTTTAACCATGAGCACCCCGTTCAAAAACAAGTGGCCTTGGTGGACACGCATTTTACTGGGTCTGGCCGGTTGGACGTATTAATTAAAACCAATGCACCCGATACATTTAAATCGATTGACGCATTTAACAAACTCAACAGTACCATTAACCAAAGCCTCTCCCATCCATTGCTAAAAAGCACTGTTGACATGACCATGCCAGTATCAATGATCCATCAAAGTTTCAACAATAACGCATCCCCGCTACCAACAACCAGCGATGAATTGGAGCAAGAGTTGTTATTCCTAGAGTTTTCGCGGGGTGAAACCAAAACCGATGTACTAAGCGCTGTGGTTGACTTCGATTATCAAAACCTGCGGGTTGAATACATAACCGAGCAACTAAACACACAAGGCATAAAGGATGCCATTCAGTTTTTAAACGAATCCTTTAAATCGTTTGATATTGGCACTGTTGCCATTACTGGGGGCCAATTTTTATCCTATGTGTTGGGCAACTATGTCATGCAATCTCAGTTTATTACCATTATCATTACCTTGTCGTTCGTATGGCTCATATTTATTGGATTGTATGGCCTTCGCTTGGGGTCCATTGGAATGATTCCAAATACAATCCCACTGGTATTAACCCTTAGCTTGTTGCCCATTACAAACACCCCCTTTGATTTTGCAACTGTTTTAATATCAAGCATCACCTTGGGGCTTTGTGTGGATGACACCATTCATTGGCTGCACTACTACACATTATGCAAACAACACGGGGACCAAAACCCCGCCATAAAAACCACCCAGGCCATGTTCAAGCCCCTATTTCTTACCTCCATCATTTTAGGGGTGGGGTTTGGGGTATTAAGCATTGCCAACTTGGTGATTCTTAAAACCTTTGGGTTGTTTACGGCATTGTCCATTTGCTTGGCATTTTTTGCGGATGTAATTTTATTGCCTGCCATTCTTCGTTGGCGAAAATTCATGTGATGCCATGTCAGTAATTGCCTTTGGGTATTATGGGTTTAATAATGTTGGCGACGACCAATTATTAACTGAAACCATGGCCATTCTTACTGATTTAAGCATCGACAACCCCATTGTGGCGAATGGACCTGCCACCATTTCGTATCCATCATTTAATCGGTGGAATCTGTTGTCATGGGTGGGCCAGTTAATCCGACACAACACGTTATTATTTGGTGGCGGCAGCATTTTTCAATCGATGACTGGGTTTGGGTCACTGCTCTATTATGCCGTGATTGTTCAACTGGCATATGCATGCAACTGCAACGTGATGCTTTTGTGCCACGGCTGGGGCCCCTTCAAACAAAAATGGCACGAACGCTTCGCTGCGTGGACACTACGAAAGGCATGCCGTTCCTGGCGATTGCCTCCCCCAGCCTGTTTTTATTCTGACCCAGTGTTTTGTGATCTTACGTTAACGCAACCACTGCCAACCATATCGAAGAACGCAAGTGGGATTGGCATATCCATTCGATCCGCCGAAATGGCCGCGCAAGTTAACCATTACTTTCAAGTGATGGGATCTAGCGCACCCATAAATTGCAATGAAAATAAACTCATTGCAGCCACATGGTACAGCAACCACACGCCCCTTGAACTGTTGGTAACGGATCGCCTGCATAGTGCCATTTGGGCCAGCCGTCACGGCATTCCTTGGGTTGGTATTTCAACTGACCCCAAGTTAATGCATATTGCCAACCAGGCCAACCAACCCTGCTTTTCAACCATCGATCATTTTGTCGCCATGTTTAATTGGACGGCTATTGATGGTAAACACCTTCAGCATTGGGTCACTACCCATAGCAAACAACGCCATCGTATTCAGAAGTGGTTGCATGAACACATTTCACATTAAATCAATTCCCATTTCAATTGGACCTAAAAGTGCCATTAACGCATGGGCAATGCACGCCATTGATAATGCCCCCTTCACTCCCGTTGTCACCTTCAATACCACCATGATTGGAGCGCATGACGCGCCGCTTCGTGACTGGCTCATTGAACATGCCATTTTTTTTGCCGATGGCATTGGAGTCAGCGCATTCATGTTATTAAGATACGGCATACATGCCCCCCGCTACCCAGGGATTGAATTGGCTGAAACCATATTGGGCCATCACCCAGGCCTTCGAATTGCCTTGATCGGGGCTCGCCCAGAATCATTGGGTGGCACCATTGATTGGATCCATCGCACCTACCCCAACCATTGCATTTGCTTTTCAGCCGATGGGGTTACCCCATTAACACCGTCTGATGTTCTGGCACTGTCGAATGCCAACCCATCCCTAACCTTAGTGGCATTGGGGTGCCCAAAGCAGGAGCTTTTGATGCAACAATTGGCCCCTGTTCTTGATTCAGGCATTGCCATTGGGGTTGGCGGGAGTTTTGACGTATGGTCTGGCATAAAAAAAAGAGCCCCTAAGGGTGTGCGAATGGTGGGCCTTGAATGGTTGTATCGCTTAATGAAAGAACCTTGGCGACTACCACGCTTGGGCCGCTCGCTGTGGGCATTCATCCGGCATTAATTGGCACAAAACCCCACGTTTAATCTTCAGTTAAAGTGGGAATAATAAAGAGGTATGTTTTTTCAACAATCAAACGCTATTTTTTGGGGCATGGTGTGGGGCATGCTATTTTCTATTGGTGTTATGGCTGAAATACCAACCGTAGATAGCAATAAATCCATCATATTGTCTGAGACGATGTTTGAGGGTGCAAGTACCTGCAATTGTGACATTATTCTACTGGCCAACACCCCCGAAAAGCCAAAAAATGGTCATTTAATGAATAGCTCAGGAATCATTACTGAGTTCCCGTTCACCATTGGTGCAGAATTTATTGATACGATTCAGTTTAAGCCCAGTATCATTAAATGGGGAACGGGCACAATTTCATGGGCTTTATCCACAGACCTAGACACTGAACACGACCTAACCATTGCCATTGAACCCGCCACGAAAGAAGAGGAAAGCATTTCTTTTTTAAGCGATTTTGTAGTGGAATACCAAAAATTGCACCCAGAAAAAGATGAAAATAACGACTGGATTGACCCGTTAACCAGTATCACCGTGCATCGTTTTCCAACAAAAGGGAAATTAAAAAAAGATAGATATAATCTAAATTCATCGAGCCCGATGGTTGATCAAGGGTTCTTGGATTCATTAGTTTATGTCCCCAACACCAATCGTTCGGGTGAAGATACATTTTCGTTTAGCACCAATGAAAGCGAATCAATCATTACAGTTTCCATCACCATAGACCCTGTAGATGACCCAGTCCAGTTCAAATTAAAAAACCAACTGCCGGTAAATAAGTCGAATCAAATGCTCCCCATTATTATTTATGAAAATGAACCAGTATCATTCGTTCCATATATCATTGAACCTGACTATGAAGCATATGACGTTGTGATTGAAACTGAAAGTGATAGCGTGCATGGGATTATTAAAGACAGTGCCTTATTGAATACAAGCACCGTGGCATTGTTTCCAAAAGAAACCAGTGACAGTGGCGACCCCATATTGATGCAATTAAAGAAAAACAGCCGCTATTTTTTTAGTGACCCTAACAACACGGTGACACTTAACATAAAAACAAGTCACAACGAATGGCAGCCAGTATCACTCGACCCTCCCTACGAACTGCTGTTGGATCATAACTTCCCCACTGGCAATAATAACTTGCAACTGGTGTGCGACTCATGCGCAACAAACACCGTATCGCTAAATGTTGTTGAGAATACCATCTTCACATTTGGCGTCAGCAACGCACCAGAGTGGATGAGCATTGATAACATTTCTGGTGAAATTAGTGGCACACCTATTCAAAAAGATGTTGGCACTCATGAGCCAATTATTTTTAAAGTGCTGAGTAAGATTAACAATAAAAAAGGATTTTCTCCCGCCATTAAAACAACCGTGGTTAATGTCAATGACATGCCAATTACCGCAGACCTTCCAAGTGATGGAGACGCGCCATTCATCATTAATGAGGATGCCACCATTGTTATTGACTTAAACGTAAGTGACATTGATCCACAGGATACCCATACGTTTTTTGTGTCTGCCGAAGCATCGCCAAAATATGGAGACACCACCATAAACCCCGCCAATAAACAGCAATTAATCTACACGCATTCGGGAAGTGAAGAATCAACCATTGAGGTGTTTAAATACTTTGCGATTGATAACCAAGATGGAAAAAGCCAACCGTCAACCATCACCATTAATATTGTGCCCATTAACGATGCCCCTGTGGTTAGCCCAATTGCCGTTATCACCCCCCGAGATGCCCCCATTTCAATTCAACTCTTCGGGAATGACGCGGAAGATGACATGCCGCCTAAACAGCCATTGGCCTACACTGTAATGACCAATGATGGCCCTGTATCACCACCCGCCAATTATTATACCTACACTGCGCCAGAGAGCACTCAATTGGATGATACCATTGCAACAATACCGTTGACTTACCATGCCACTGATAGTGAAGGCGTCGATAGCGAAAGCGCCCCATTAATCATTTATTTCTATGCTAAAAATAATGCCCATGATGGTAGAATGCGCATGCCTGATATTGACTTTGAAATTGGTGACCATTTGGAGCCCGGCACCACCATATGGGACATAAACAACGAAATCACCGATAAAGACCTGGCCGAAAATGCCTTCATTCAGTATCAAATTTTACCTGAAAATGATTGCTTTGATATCCACGAAGGATTGGGTCGCATTAAAATAAAACAACCACTAAGCAGTTGCCCAAGCGAGCAAGTGCTGAATATTTATGCCAAATCCCAACATGACGATACCAGCTTTACTGGCGTGTGGTTAACCGCCACCATTAACATTCAAACGACCCTACTTAGCATTGATGATATTGATAACATTGGAAGCAACCCCAATGAAAAATTCAATTTAAATTTTAATGGGGAATTTAACAAAGACGTCAATTCCGGAAAAAACTTCACCATCGATACTGGTTCGAATATTCAATTTAAATCATCAACCATAGGCATGAACCGAATCACCATTGGCGGGCTCGAAGAAAGTGTGGTGAGCCTGGAACCAAATGCGCATCTAACGGCCACAACCATTGTCATGTCCAAAGACAACGGGCACCACTCTACATTATCAATGCATTCACAAGATGCAAGCTTAACTGTTAATGAGGATTTGACCATTGGTGAAAACGGCACGGCAAAACTGCTATTGAGCCAAGGAAAAACCCATGTAAAAGAGAGCGTTATCATGGGGCGGGGCCATTATTCAAATGGCCAATTAACCGTATCAGGCAACGCAGAATTGCAAGCATCTTCGCTTATTTTGGGTGAAGAAGGTGCCGCGCTGCTGAACCAATCTGGAGGAAAGTTAACCATCGATAATGACTTAATTATTGGCAGTGATAACGCCTCTGCGACAGTGAACATAAGCAACGGATCATTCATTGCAAACACGATCAATATTCACCCAAACGCTGATGTTTTATTTACCGGAGGCACCCTTCGAACCAATGACATTACAGGTGTTTTAAAAAACAACGGGGGCACATTTATTGTTGGTGAAGACAAACCAGAACCAATGGCTTCGCTATCGGCGGCAACGTTTCGGGCCTTGTCTGCCCCTTCCCCCATCCAACGGCACACCACCATCACGGGTCACTACATTCAAGGCATTGGAAATGCCTTTGCATCAAATTTAATCATTAGCATTGCCAGTGGCACCGATGGCGCTGAAAATGGAAAACTCATTATTAGTGAATCCGCAACACTTGATGGGCAACTAACGGTAATTCAAACTCAGCCATTTGAATTTATTGTGGGGCAACAATTTCAACTGATTGATGCCGCAACCATCAATGGGCATTTTACAACGGTTACCCTACCCACATTATCGCCCGATTTATCGTGGGATTTACGTGAACTATACAGCGAAGGCACCATCACGGTTGCCCATGCCAATGCCATTTCATCTGCTGAAAAAAAAGCCTTTATATACCCAAATCCCATCCGACCGCCAGTGAATGACGTATCCGTTTTTTACACATTGCAACAAAGCCAACCCATATTTTTAGAGATTTACAATAGTTTTGGCCGAAAGGTATACCAACACGCCATTCCCAAAGGCGCACGTGGGGCCCGGTATTCAGATCAGCTGGTGTCCCTTCCTGGGATGATGTTTAACCAATACCCAAGCGGCACCTACCTAATCATTGTTCATAATGGCAAAACAACGCTGGCAAGGGGAAAATTCAGTGTCGTGCCGTCTATGAAAAACCCAATGATTCCGATAGAATAAATGAAATGAGCAATCGCGTACCACCGCAAAGCATCGACGCTGAGCAGTCCATTTTAGGTGCCTTGATGATATCCAAAGATGCCATCGCATCGGTATTGGGCCAAATTCAACCCGATGACTTTTATGTCTCTCGGCATAGCGAGCTCTACAAAGCCATTTTATCACTGTATCAAAAAAATGAAGCCATTGACGTGGTAACCATTGTCGATGAACTAAACAAATTGAACACACTGGAAAAAGCTGGGGGCAAAGAGTACACGGTGGACATTTTAAATGCGGTTCCAACGGCAGCCAATGTTCACTATTACGTTGATATTGTAAAAGAAAAATCCATCCTGAGAAAAATGATCGCATCGGGCACCAGCATTGTAAGCAAGGCATTTGAAGATTCTGAAGAAACGGATGAATTGTTGAATGGTGCCATTAAAGACCTTATGGAAATTTCAAAAAGCAGTACCGAAAATGACTTTTCAAAATTGGGCGATGTGGTAAACAATGTGTGGGATAATATTAGTGAGTCTTATGGAAAAGAGGATCAAATTTTAGGGGTTCCAACGGGGTTTAAGGATTTCGATTTGCTGTGCTCTGGGTTTCAACCGTCTGACCTTATTATTTTAGCGGCTCGTCCAGCCATGGGGAAAACCACATTGGCCATGAATTTTGCCTTAAACGCTGGCCTTCAATCCGACACTGGGGTAGCGGTGTTCAGTCTGGAAATGCCCAAAGAACAACTGGCCCTTCGAATGTTATCATCTGAAGCCAAAGTGGACATGTCACGCTTGCGAACGGCCAACATTGCGGAGCAAGAATACCGCGGCTTAGCCAAAGCCTTGGGCCGATTGGACAATGCCCCCATTTTTATTGACGATACACCCGGCATTTCACCCATGCAGCTTCGTGCCAAATGCCGCCGTTTAATGATGGAGCATGACATTAAAATGGTCATCATCGATTACTTGCAATTGATGCGAATTGGCAGAAAGAGAATTGAATCACGGTTCCAAGAAGTCTCTGAGATTGTTCGTGAAATTAAAGCAATAGCAAAAGAGCTCAACATCAATATTATTGCGCTATCACAGCTTAGCCGAGATGTTGAAAAACGTGGGACCGATGCATTGCCGAAATTATCTGACCTTCGAGAATCGGGTGAAATCGAACAAACGGCAGACATGGTGCTGTTTATTCACCGTGACGACTACTACGATTCATCAAATACAAAAACTGGTTTAGCAAACTTAATTATTGCAAAACAGCGAAATGGCCCAACCGGCAAAGTGGAACTTGTATTTAGAAAAGATGTCTCACGTTTCGAATTGTCCACCAAAGGAGCACCAACGCCAATTGAAGCGTAGCATTATCTCACCAACTTTCACTGCTTTATGCGTTTTATTTTTGTTGGCATGCTTGCCTCACGCCCTTGTGGCATCATTGCCCTTTGAATTGGAAGCGGATCATATCGAGATGAAAAATAACGAACAAGAATTGCATGCATCTGGGAATGTGATTATTAACTACAAAACCTACATTATCGAATCTGAAAACGCTATTTTTATTAAACAGAAAAACAACTTATTCTTTAGTAAAAATGTTCGGATTTCGGACATGAATCAAAATACTCTCTTGGCAAATGCGATTCAATTGAACATTGAATCAGACATTGGCACCATTTCTGGCGCTACCATCCAAACAAACCGAAACTTTATCATCAAGGCAAAAAAAATTAACCTCAAAAAAGATGCTATTTTGCTCGAACAATGCACCCTTACATCCTGCACATCAACGGAACCCGAATGGCATGTTCAAAGCAGCACCATCGCCATTGACAAAGTAACAGGGCTTATCAATAGCAAAGACAATATCCTTTATTTTTATAATATCCCCATTTTTTTAGTGCCAGATTATTCTCAGAATATGTCTCAAGAAGATGCCACAAACCAACCCACCCCAGAACTTGGCTATAATCAAATTGATAGTGTCTATGGCAACATCTACCTGGGGTATGTGGTATCAAAAAATACTTTAGGAAAAGTTGGCATTGGGTTATCCCAAAACCGTGGGTTTCGATATGGTGCCACCCATGTGTACGCACCAAATAGCAACGAATCGGTCACATTAAAAACATATCACATTAATCAAACTGGATTTGAGGGCGGGGTTATTTACAATTGGAAACATTCGGAAAATGTGTCAGACGCCCTAATATTGGATTCCATCACAAACCAACCAACCAAGGAAACATTCACCGCTGAATTTCAGGCTCAATATACCTTCGATAATATTTATTACAATGAATTGGTCCATGCCATTCCTGAATTAAAGCTAACCTTATTTCATCCGTCGTTTTACCTTAATTCATCGCTAGATACAATGCTATCGATTGGGCATTTCCAAGATCGACATCACAAAGGCAATCGTCAAAAAATTCATCTAGCATCCAATAAAATACTAAAAGAATTTGGACAAAACTCTTTTCTGAAAAACCAATTGAATTTAAATGGGTCGTACTACAGTCCCAACAAACACCACTGGAACCGTATTTATAATTCACTGACATTATCCCACCAATGGTCAATTCTACAGAGTCAAACCACACTTACAAAATTGTTGTATCAACACGGTAAATCCCCATTTATTTTTGACACGATCAACGAGGTCAGTGATGATGAAATTGGATTAACCTCCAGCATCAATCTAAATCCCCTGGTGCTTATTTTTCAATTGGACTACCAAATGAATCTAAAAAGCTTTCGTAATATCAGCTATGCGTTGGAATGGCATTTTCAATGTTGGACATTTGGTGTTGGCGTCAACACGGTATGGAATGAAATATTCATTGGCGTATCCATTCCAGACTTTTAACCGTCTTTTGACTTAAATTTGACTTTTGTTCGCCATCCTCATACACTAATTTTTATTATTTGGAGGTTACCATGTCACCACAAACAAACGAAATAAACCGCACTGAATCAGATACCATGGGAACCATCGATGTTCCCAGCGATGCCTACTATGGGGCTCAATCCGCTCGATCATTGCAAAACTTTGATATTGGTTTAGAAACATTCCCCCGTGAATTTATTAAAGCATTTGGTGTATTAAAAAAAGCAGCCGCCATTGTTAATGCAGATGCTGGGGTATTGGATACAACAAAAAAAGAACTCATTTGCCGGGCGGCGGACGAAGTTATTTCAGGAATGCTCGATGCCCATTTCCCATTAAGTGTATGGCAAACTGGTAGCGGGACCCAAACCAACATGAACGTCAATGAAGTCATATCCAACCGAGCCATCGAGTTATCCGGTGGTGTGATTGGTTCAAAAGACCCCATTCACCCAAATGATGATGTGAATAAGTCTCAGTCCTCCAATGACACGTTTCCAACAGCCATGCACATTGCTGCTGCTGTTGAGATAAACGAATCCTTATTGCCATCCCTTCACCAATTAAGAGACACATTGGCCAATAAGCAGCGTGAGTTTTCTAGTGTTGTGAAAATTGGTCGCACCCATTTAATGGATGCAACACCACTAACAGTGGGCCAAGAATTTAGTGGATATGTGGCTCAGCTTGATGCAGCCATTGCACGCATTAACGCCGCATTGCCAGGGCTTTATGAATTGGCCCTGGGTGGTACTGCCGTCGGAACTGGCCTAAATACACCCAACGGCTATTCTGAAAATGTTGCGACAGAAATCGCCCGTCTTACCGGCCACCCATTTGTTAGTGCACCCAATAAATTCGAAGCACTATCGGCACACGATGCCATTGTATTTGCCAGTGGCGCGTTAAAAACACTGGCTGCCGCATGCTTTAAAATTGCAAATGATATACGATGGTCTGCGTCTGGTCCTCGTTGCGGCATTGGTGAATTAAGCATTCCAGAAAATGAACCAGGATCAAGTATTATGCCAGGCAAAGTCAACCCCACTCAATCAGAAGCCTTGACCATGATTGCTGTACAGGTCATGGGAAACGATGCCGCCATTGGATTTGCTGGGGCATCCGGAAATTTCCAGTTGAATGTATTTAATCCGGTGCTCATCTACAATCTATTGCAATCCATTCGCTTATTAAGCGATGGCATGCGAAGTTTTAATAATCAATGTGCCATTGGCATTGCAACAAACCCAGATGCCATTGAGAAAAATTTACAAAATTCATTGATGCTGGTAACCGCATTGAACCCCCACATTGGGTATGACAACGCAGCTAAGATTGCTAAAAAAGCCCATAAAGAGGGGAGCACATTAAAAGCAGCCGCCTTGGACTTGGGCCTTGTGACGGATGCCCAATTTGATGAGTGGGTGAACCCAAACCAAATGGTATAGTCATTAGACAAGGGCCTTGGTTCTTCGGGATTAGTTAGCCATGGCCTGTGTTGCCAAGGGTTGATGAAGGTCAGACAAAATATTCAAGGCTTCGTTTAGCATGACATCGTTATCAAAACTTTTGGTCCACTTGTCAAACTCCTCTCGATCACGTTGATCACTCAGGGAGTCAAGGCTAGGCTCAATGGACGAATACTCAGAAAAAGACGTGGCAATTTCAATGGATTCCAATGCCTCATTTTTCTCTTTAATCGCCATCATATTCTTCCATAAGCTTGAAATTTGAATTGACCGGTTTGATCCGTCACGTTGCTTGGCCATAAAGTCATTGTAATCGGAAATAACCGCAACGGCTGGATTGTCCTTTAGCCGATCATACGACCGTGCAATCACCCCTGAGGCATCTTGTTTTTTTTGCCATATGCTGTATCTAGCAGGGGTTGTGGCAGACCCTTTAAAAGCAAACTTAAGCTCTTTTTCCCCAATATCCAAATAATCATATTCGCCCGGGTAAACAATGTCTGGAACCACACCCTTAAACTGGGTCGATTGCCCATTAATGCGAAAGTATTCCTGAATGGTAATTTTAATAAAACCCAATGGGGACGATTCCAAACGAAACAGCATTTTATCAAGATTCACCACTTTTTGTACGGTTCCTTTTCCAAACGTATGGGCGTTGCCAAGAATAATGGCACGGCCGTAATCTTGCAGTGCCGCCGCTACAATTTCGGATGCCGATGCTGAAAATGGATTCACCAACACAATCAGAGGACGATCATACACAATGGCATCATCATCATCTTTATACACATCTTTTCGGCTCAGATTATCGGACACTTGAACCACCGGGCCATCCTCAATAAAAAACCCTGTAATATCAACAGCATCTTTTAGCGAGCCACCACCATTGTTTCGAAGATCTAAAATTAATCCTTGGGTTTGATTCAGTGCCAATAATGCGTCCTTAATATCGTCAGCAGCATTTTGATTTTTATTGTCTTCAAAATCACGATAAAACGATGGCAAGTTAATATAGCCATACCGTTGATCGCCAACGGAAAACACCCCTGATTTGGCATACGCCGATTTAATAACCACAATATCACGCTGAATTGGGATGGTTTTAATAATGCCACTGGGTTTTTTTACGGTTAAATTAACAGTGGTTCCTTTTGGGCCACGAATCAGTTTCACTGCATCACGTACAGGGGCCTCAATAACACTGATCGGTTCTTCGCCCGGTGACGATACATTCAAAATAACATCTTCTGCACCCAATTCACCTTGCCGCCAAGACGCACTTCCAGGAATAATACGAACCACCTTGATAAACCCATCGGATTCTTTAAGAATGGCGCCAATGCCTTCAAGCTTTCCCGTCATATTAATATCAAAATCTTCCTTTTCTTCTGGTGGCAAATAGGACGTGTGTGGACCAAACGCACGGGTCATGGTATCCAAATAGGCTGTAAAATAATCCAATTCTTTTTTTTCGATTAGTCGCTTAAACCGTCGATCCACGTCTTTTTTTGTTTTAAGCCGTGCTTCAAGAGTGAGCGTTTCCTCGATCACCAATTCATTTCGAGATGGGTATGCCTCTTTATATAAGGTAATGTAATTTTGCGCCACTTGGTATTGAATGGTGGTTTTCCATCGTTTGGTGAGTTCCGCATTATTTTTTGCGTATGTTTTTTTATCAGGGTCTGTTTCCATAAATGCTTCTGCGTCTAAATCAATGTCTTGCTGAATCACTGATTTATAAACGGATTGGCTAAACTCTATTTGTTCCGAAAGCCTCAACAGACACAAATTATAAAAATAAAACGTATTGTTTCGAATATCGTTATCTATTTTATACTCATATGCCTGCAGCTCAATGCGATGCTGATCCGTTAAAAAACTTTTGTTAGGGTCAATATGATTTAAAAAAAGCTGAAACACCCGCTTTGAAAAATTATCATCAATGGACTGATCCACATAGTGGTATCGCTCCAATGTTTTACTAAGAATTTCGTTCATGTATTCTTGCCGGGCACTGGATTGAACATCACCCCAAACACCCCCATGCCATGCAAAAAGAAAAATGATTAGATAAATTGCCCCATGACGAGGGCCATTAAATAAGTGCTGAATCACGCCACAACGCTGGGCTTTAAGTAACAATCCTTTACCTTTTCAGCCACCTTATATGGCACCTGTTTGTCGAGCACTTGCGGAAGAATATGGTCAACAGTGGGGGATTCCACTGACTCGGCAATGGCAAATGCCGCAGCCAATTTCATATCATGGGTAAACTGACTCGCTTTTGCATCAATCGCACCCCTAAAAATTCCTGGAAAGGCCAACACATTGTTCACCTGGTTTGGAAAATCGCTACGTCCAGTGCCAACAATGAATGCCCCTGCAGCTTTGGCCTCGTCTGGCATAATTTCTGGAATTGGATTAGCCATCGCAAAAATAATGGGGTCTTTTTTCATTTGAGTGACCATTTCAGATGTAACAGCATTTGCAACACTCACACCAATAAATATATCGGCATCAACCATGGCATCAACCAATTGGCCAGTGACATTGTTTCGATTGGTGCGTCTGGCCAACCGTAACTTTGCTGAATTTTCACTTAAATCTGAACGACTTTCATGAAGGATTCCCTTAGAATCGCAAATAATAATTTCTTTCACAGAGCGCGTGGGCTCATTCGTATAGCTCATGTTGAGCAACATATCGGCAATTGCAGACCCTGCCGCACCTGCACCATTGATGACCACTTTCATTTGAGTCAAGTCTTTGTTTGCTAACTTGGTAGCATTTAATACTGCAGCCAATGTAACAATGGCCGTGCCATGCTGATCATCATGGAATACTGGAATGCCAATATCACTTAATAATGTTTCAATTTCAAAGCACCGTGGGGCTGCGATATCTTCTAAATTAATGCCACCAAACATGGGGGTAATATTCTTTACAATATTGACAATCTCGGCAGTGTTTTGAGACTCAATGCAAATTGGAAACGCATCGATGCCCGCATACTCTTTAAAAAGAAGGGCCTTTCCCTCCATAACCGGGATGGATGCGGTAGCGCCAATGTTTCCCAAACCAAGTACAGCAGAGCCGTCAGTAACAATGGCAACTGTATTTTTTTTAATGGTTAATTCATACGCCAATGAAGGGTCTTTGGCGATGGCCTCACAAACGCCGGCAACCCCAGGCGTGTAAGCCAATGACAAGTCATGCTTTGATGTAATATTAAACTTGGGGTTAATATCCAATTTACCGCCGTTTTTTCGGTGAAATTCAATTGCTTCTTCATAAATTGTCATAAAATTCTTCCTTATTTACTTTTTTCTTTTTTTATCAATAGTACCACGCTACAAATGATTATAAAACTCAATTTTAAACCATTTGCCACCATCATTGGCCCCGTTTATACTCTATCATATGGTTGTTATCCTTATGATTTTAATGGGGAGTATTGGGTGGGGAACACCCACGACATTGGATGCCCATGTCGCGCGTGTGATTGATGGCGATACTATTCAAATAATATCACCAAAAAAAAAATTACAACATGTACGATTGTATGGCATTGATGCGCCAGAGTTGGGCCAAAAAAGCGGGGTTGCATCCAGTCGTTATTTAAGCAACAGAATCGAAAATAAACGGGTTCACATTGTATTGCATGGCACCGATTATTACGGCCGTTTGCTTGGTGAGATTTACGACAATAATGGTCAAAATATCAACAAAGAAATGGTTCAATTTGGCCTTGCATGGGTATATCGACGCGCTGTTCAAAATGCTCAATGGCTAAAACTAGAACGCACCGCCAAAAAAAAGCGTGTGGGGTTATGGCGACGCCACTTTCCCACTCCACCATGGCAATACCGCAAACAAACCACAACATGACCAGGGGTTATTCCGGTTGGCTGTGACGGTTGTTTAAATAATCAAAAACATCACGTTCATTGTGATTTAGTTTTTTTTCGCGAATCAGCCGAACCAGATCACCTTGCACCTGGCCCAACGCCGGCCCTTGGAATCCCATTTGAATAAGTTCGGTTGATGTGACACACAAATCATTCACATTAAAATAAATGGCCGCCTCATCAAACTGCCATGTTAATACATGTGCCATAAACCGAATATCTGCCTTTGAAAATTCAAGTTTCTTTGCAACTTCAGGGAGATTGGTGCCAGATAAAGCCCACGCCCACCGGAACAATCGGTCATTGGGCAATGGCATTGACGGGGCACTGGGGGCAGCATTAATAATGGGATCCCACCACCCCATTTTTTGCATAAACCCCAGGGCAGATTGCCAATATTGGCCCATCAGCAACCGGTCCATTTCATGGCGAATGCGTAGCATTGATGGCAACACCAATCGAGTCGATAACGTGGCTAGTGCATGGCAAATGCTCGGCGACACCACCAGCCCCAGTTGTGCCATGAATCGAAAACAACGAAAGGGGCGAAGCATGTCATCTGAAAATCGATCCAAGGGTTTTCCAACACATACCAAACGCCGCGAACGAATGTGTTCAACGCCACCAAAATTATCGATAAATTGACCCGTGATTGGCGAATAGGCCAATGCATTCATGGTGAAGTCACGTCGTGTTAAGTCATCCATAATTGTTGACGAAAACACAACCGTTTCAGGGTGACGACCATTGGTGTAATCGGCGTCTTGGCGATAGGTGGTAATTTCAACGATGTGGCGCTCATGGCGAATGGTAATGGTGCCATATTTTTTTCCAGCATCTGAGACCACATGAAACCAGTTGGAAATATCGCTTGGTGTGGCATTGGTTGCCAGGTCAAATTCATTGGGGACCCGGCCAAAAAAGGCGTCGCGAATGGCACCACCCACAATAAATGCTTCAAAACCATGATGTTCAATTATTTTAACGACCGATATAATAGCAGAAGGAATCATCATATTTTTCAAAATTGATTGGTCAAACATCACTCACATTATACATCATCACAGAAGAAAGGACCGGGGAATGAATTTAAACGAACAGCAATACGAGGCCGTCACCCATTATGGATCACCTCAAATTATTATTGCGGGTGCTGGCACAGGAAAAACAACAGTTATTATCGAAAAAATTAAGCACTTAATATCCACCAATAACCACCGACCAGAAGAAATACTCGCCCTAACATTTACAAACAAAGCAGCCAACGAAATGAAAACACGTTTTAGCAATACCAATCCAACCCCATCGGGTGGGTCCCCAATGTTTGGAACATTTCATTCGTTCTGCCTACGCCTTTTAAAACAGAGCCCCTATTTAACCGCCATGGGAATCCCAACAACGTTTAGCATTATCGATGGCCAACAACAAAAAGATATCATTGGGGCATTGTCAAAAAAAATTCAGATGTCCATTGAACGAAAACCAAAGGATATATTGTCAAAGATATCTAAAGTAAAGCAACTTCCTGAGCACTTGCACCCAGAGGCACTGTCCATGGCACCCAGCGATATTCAATCAATGTTTCACCCCTACAATGCTGCATTGCGAGAAAAAAACTGTGTTGATTTTGATGATTTATTGCTTTTGACACATCGCTTGCTGATTCAAAATCAGACCGCCTTGGACGACCTTCAACAAAAATACACCTACGTGATTGTTGATGAGTATCAAGACACCAACCATATTCAAAATGAATTAACCTTGCTCCTGGCTGGGGGGCATGGCAATGTATGCGTGGTGGGGGATTTTGACCAAACCATTTACAGTTGGCGAGGCGCAAACGTTGAGAACTTGCTCAGCTTTAACAGCCATTTTCCCAATTGCACGACTCAAAAACTAGAAATGAATTACAGGTCCACCAAAGAAATATTGGACTGCGCAAATCAAATCATTTCATTTAACACCAACCGTCAACCCAAACGACTGATTGCTCAGCGAACAGGCCATCAAATGCCCGAGCATATTGTGTGTTTCAATGAAGACGAAGAAGCCGCAACCATTGCAAAAAAAATAAAGCTAATGATGACAGACTCCGACTACAAATGGGGTGATTTTGCAGTGTTATACCGAACAAACCAGCAATCACGAGCCATTGAAGAAGCATTCAATCGGATGCAAATTCCATACCAATTGTTGGGAGGCACATCGTTTTACCAACGGCTGGAGGTAAAGCATGCCATTGCGTATTTGCAATGCCTGCATGACACCAATCAGCCCATTTGGTTTGAGCGAGCCATGTTGTTTCCACCACGTGGGGTTGGGAAAACATCATTGCATCAATTGTTCGATTTTTGTTCTCAAAAAAATGCCAGTATCGAGGCTGCGATTCAACACCCTGAGTGCCCCCTAAAGCCGCATATCCTTTCTCACGTTCAACAATTTATGGCCAAACTTAATGACCTTAGGGCATCGGAAACGCCCATCGAAAAAAAACTATCCGAACTCATGGCGTTTTTAAATTTTGACGACTACTTAACGCGCCAAGACCAAGCCAAGGATCGCATGGACAATATCAAAGAATTTTTAAGCCGATGCCAAGGTGCAACTGACCTTGGCGCTTTTTTGGATGAATTGGCATTATTCCAAGGCAATGATGCCGAATCAAACAATGAGTCAGTGCGGTGCCTAACCTTGCATTTATCGAAAGGGCTGGAGTTTCCCGTGGTGTTTATTCCTGGATTTGAAAACGATATTATGCCCCTTAAAAACTGCGAATCCATTGAAGAAGAGCGACGCTTGGCTTACGTTGGCATTACCCGGGGAAAACACCATGTATGCTTGCTATCCGCCTATAAGCGAACATTAATGGGAAACGATTGGTACCATGACCCATCACCATTTACCAAGGAACTAAATACACGCATTGATGTAAAAATAACAGAGCATGCCCATTTAATGGGGAAAGCCATTATGTTCAAATTGGAACAAGCGCAAATTAAAGTGACACAAATTAAATCACAAACCTCAATCATAGAAAAAGCCCCCCCCTCAACATTTTTTCAAGCAGGCGACATTGTGTTTCATCCCACCCTTGGAACTGGTACAATTGAATCAGCATCAGGAAGTGGAGACGCCTTAATGTATGACATTCATTTTTCAATTGGCAAAAAAAAGCTGATGGCCAAATTTGCGCCGTTAAAAAAAACCAATCATGTTTGACGCATCTCGATTTGAATCTGATGTGATTCCCTCGCCATATTTAACCTATTTTTTTGGGTTAAGTGGTGTTGATGTGGGCACCATTGGTGACGCCACTGCCGCCAAGGTTCACGCCACATTTGATCAAATTACACAGGGGAAATTTACCAACCCAACGGAACAATGGCCAGTCACACACCATATGTGCCGCAATGAACATAAATCAGATACACTCAATCAAATTGTCAGTTGCGCTAACTTGATTAAATCGCGAAATATTACCACCATTTGCCACATTGGAATTGGCGGATCGGTATCCGGCACAAAATGGGTAAGCCATGCGTTAAGCACCTGGGGATTTGGTGGCAATCACCCCCCGATTGTTTATATTTCAAACCATGATGAAGACCATATTAATGCCGCACTCAAGGGGATTGACATTGAAAAAACACTGTTTATTGTGGTGTCAAAATCAGGTAAAACCGTAGAAATCCATGCCATTTTGGATGTCATTTCGTCGAAACAAAGCAACCCAAATTTTTATTCTGATCAATGCATTGCTATTACCACAAAAAATAGCCCCTTGGATCGTCCTGACGTTATGAAAACAATCACGTTTGACACTGGCATTGGGGGCCGTTTTTCCACCACATCCGTGGCATCTTTGCTTACCATTGGGTTGGGGTTTGGGTACGATGTTGCTGATGCATTTTTAACGGGGGCGCATTTGGCTGACATGGCAGCCAAAAACCACTGGAAAACGAATATTGCACTCACCCAAGCCACCGTGCGATACCACCAACAACTCGCCTACCCTGGGCTGGCGTTTGTGGCGTATGGACACGCTCTGAACAACATGCCTGGCTACATGAAACAGCTCATTTGTGAAAGCCTAGGAAAAGGAGCACTGTTGGATGGTCAATGGTCTTCCAGCAACCATGCACCATTGTTTATGGAAGGGGTTGGGCCAGATGCACAACATTCATTTTTTCAGCAATTGCACCAAGGTGCAGGCATTATACCCGTTGAGTTTACGAGTTGTGCAGCTACAACGCCCAACCAGGAACACATGTTAAGGCAGATCATTGGGCAAATGGTTGCCTTATCCAGTGGTGATCCTCAATCATCACCCACACTGGCATGCACAGGAAATCGTCCAAGCACATTATTATTGCTTCATTCATTAACCCCCGAAGCCATGGGGTACATGGTGGCCACCATGGAAAATAGGGTTGTTTTTGAAGGGCTCATGCACCACATTAACCCATTTGATCAACCTGGGGTTGAACTTGGAAAACGAGTCACTGAAGCGATTGATCAGCCAGGCAGCGACGCTGAGAAAGCATTTAAACAGGTTGCAACGTTTCTTGCCCAACACGTTGAATAGGCAAGGCCAAATGAAACCGAACACTTTTTTCATCACTAAAGGTGTCAAATGTGCCGTTTTGATTCATAACAATTTGATTAACAATGGATAACTCCAACTGATCTTTAATGGTTTCCACACTTAATCGCATGGTGGACAAGTAATCGTTAATAGAAATGGTAATCAGCAAGAAGTGGTCCTCTGATACATCCATGGTTAAAGAAACCTCGCTATTTTTTTTTGCCAAAGTTTTCAAGCAAAAAATCATTAGGTTCATGAGCACCTGCATGGCCATTACTTGATCGATAACCACATTTACGGGTGGAACATCGCCAATGTAAAAGGTTTGTGTGGAGTATCGCAAATCACCCGCAATCAGCCGATACACATGATCCAAAAGCTCGGGCAAATACACATTGGCCAAGGACTCTTTGTTTGATCGACTTAATCGAAGAAGTGACTGGCACAACAAGTTGATGCGATCGACTTGCGGGACAATATCCGTTAAGAAAAACGTTTGAAATCCAGGGCAATGCCATTCGTCATCAATTTTTTCTACCCCAAGGATAAGTTGAGCAACGGGCTTTGTTAATTCATAGGAGATGCCTTTGGCAATTTTACTCATCATGGCCAAGCGATTGGTCTGATGCATTTGATCGATCAATTCTTTGGATTGCTGAATATTCGTTAAGGCAACCACAATGCATTTATTGGTGGCGTCGCCCACTTGAAATGCAAATAGCGAATGCAATGCATTATCGCCCTGGTCATTAATGGGCACCTTTTCGTTATACTGTTTGCCATTCTGGGCAACAAACGATATGGCGTGGTCAATGCATTGTGGCAAAACAATGGGGGCTGTTGAGGGGGTGATGTCCGCCACCACCTGCCCGGATTGATCCAACATTTTTTGGTTCATGTATAAAATATCATGATGGGTTGATGCAATTACAATGCCAATGGGCAATTGATCCAATAGCTGCTTTAAAAATACTTCCAGTTGATGAAATTGGTCGCAATCCTTTTGGTACTGATAAAAAATATCCGATTGCCTTAAGAACATGTGACAAAATGATATTCTGTAATCCAACACGTCCATGTTGCTATCCAAAAATAACATAAATACAGGGCTTCCCTCTAATTCATTCAACCGAATCAATAACAATTGTGGCATGTTGGCACTAACCATAAGCTGCTGAATATCGTTGGGCAGCGACGACTGATCAATGCTGCACTTTGCATACATTCGTCCACCCATTAACGCATGGATATGATCGACATGAATGGAAATCTTGGGTGAAAAATCACTATCTGCCATGATGAGTGTTTGTTCATACACATGGGATGTTTCATTGGCAGACAATAGGGCATAACACTTAATTCCAGGAATAATTGCAGAAAGCATGGTACGAATCATGGCATAGTATCGGTTATCATCAATGGGTGAATCAAACATGGTTGCAGACATATTAATGCTGGATAATAACGTCTGCTGCGTTAACTGCTGAGAAAAAAATATGACATTGCTTAAGGTATGGCTCAATGCCCGAGTACACGCTGTTAGTTGATCTAAATCATAGGTTAAAATTTCATGGCGAGAATCGTTAAATGATACCCCCAACACACCCACCATTTGGTACGACTTTTGAACCAGGGTTAGGTACACCAAATGATGCGTTTGCATAAACGTTAACAACAATCGAACATGGGTATGAAATGGGCTTTGAAAATAATTGGTTAACAAGCTTTTTTCATCTTTAATATTCACTGAGCCCTTGTACTGTAAAAACATTAAGATATCTGGATCCAACGATGGGCTTTCTGCAGATACAACACTGCACACTTGCTCATGGTTAATTCCCCATAAATGAAGCCGATGGTTTGGGGATTTAAAGATTGGATACTGCAACAACACCTGCTGCAATTCCGCCCATCGTGTAATGGGTTGTAGGGCGGCAATTATGGCCATTAATTGATTAAAATCAATCACAGAAAACGGGGCCATATGGTTGATTTTATTGACCAATCGATCGAACAAATAAAACATGCCCGCAATGGCAACGGGTGCCCCCCCAACCAAGGCAATGTTTGGAACCGGAGATTCAGCCATGACAGGGGCCATATTTACCACCAATACAAGCAACTCTACCACCAAAAATGCAAGCACAGAAAACAATCCCGAATGAATAAGTAATCTTAACACCCGAATGGGGTACATAATGGCCAACGATAAAAAAACAGCCCCATACACACCAAAAAAAGATGCATAGGGGGTACCAATGGCATCGTTGGGCCATAGAATACCAGCGCCTAAAAAGGCCAGGTAACTAAGGATGGATGCCCATTTTAACGGCACCTTTGGCCATATCAATGTTAACTGCGATGGTGAAAAAACAAACCACATCAATCCCATGACCCCACAAGCAATTGCCATGACCATAAGCATTAATGTGGCCGATGGGATTGGCATGGGGTACCCCAAAAATACCATACCCACCTGAACTAAAAAAAATCCCCAAATAACACCCCCGCCACCAATGATTAAACGACGACTGGGCAATGATATTCGATTATCTGAGTGGCCAAAAAACAACAACACCATGCCATACAACAACCCAACGCTCGCACATAGCCAGGCATCAATGGTTTGAGTGCCGGCCCAAGGCATTGTGTATATTGCCCACCATAAAAACGTACTGATGGCAAATACGATGGCGGACTGATGGGCACGATGATTCGAAAACAACACATCTTTTGCAAAATAAACCGAGCTTACCGTAAAAATGACCAACCCATGCACAAACATATTATGTCACCTTACCCCTAATTTTTGGACGCAATAATTTTGGAAATACCAACCGAAATGTTGAGCCGTTTTCATCGGATTTCAGTAAAAAAATTCGACCCTGATGATCGGCCATAATTTGATGCACAATGCTTAAGCCAAGCCCAGTACCGTCATCTTTTGTAGTAAAAAATGGGTCAAAAAGTTGTTGCTGGTGGTGGTGGCTAATGCCTCCGCCATTGTCTTCAACATCAACCACAACTTTTGTTAATTCATTTGACTGCATTCGAAAACCAATCGCTGGTCGTTCGGTATTCCGAACCGCATCCATGGCGTTTAACGCCAAGTTAATAAAGACTTGTTCCAATGCCATTTGGTTGGCAAATACCATCATGTTTGGCTCAATTGAAAAGGACATCGACACCCGTGAATCCAATCGTGAATCAATGGCCAACCATTCTTTGGTGTTGTTTAAAATAATCGACAAATCCAATGGCTCAAATGTGGATTTTTCCACCCAATCTGAATAATCCAGTGATTGAGCCAATCGACGAATGCGATTCAACTGTGGGAGCACAATATTCTTGCACTTATCGCGAATGTCCTGGTTTTTCCAATCTTTGCAAATCAATTGGGTAAATGTTTTTACAGCAACCAGTGGGTTTTTAATTTCGTGGGCAACACCTGCAACGAATGTGCCAATGCCTTTTAACTTGGACGATGTGGATATGGATGCCTGGATGTTAACCAAATCGGTGACATTGGTTAACAGCACAATAATAGTATCATTCATTAAATACCGAAGAGACACTTTAAAATGATGCTCTTTAAGTTCAATGGTCAGCTCGGTATCGCTGTAATCTTTAATTTTATGCACCACATCAAGATTCTGGTAATCCTTTGTTAATTCATGAAAACTCGCGTAGTGCTTCCCAAAAAAGGTTTTAAAATATTGGTTGCTAAATTGAATCTCAAAATCAGTATTCACAACAACAATAATGGACGATAAGTGGTCAATAATGTCTTGGTAGCGCTGTTTGGTTTGAATGATTTTTGTATTCACAATGGATCGGCATAAAATGGACGACACTTGCCTGGATACAATGCTAAGTAAATTCATGTCAATGGTATCGTGCTCAGGATTACAAAATCCAATGGCCACGCCATGCAAAAACTCGTGTTGAACAATTGGCAACAAATAACAATCATGCGCATTAACGTGATGAATAATAAATTCAAATTCAGAATAAAGCGGATCAGACGGGTGCACATGAATGGGGTCATATGGCGACTCAAATAGACAATCGATAGTTAGGCCTTGAACCTGTTGCATCAGTTCATGGCTCACATGGTCATCTGATATTAGCCAATCCGAACCATAATGAGTCAGCTTGGGTAATATGATGGCCGTAAATCCCATGGTTTCTTTGAATTGATTTAAAATTTTACTTATCATATCCCCTTCAGTTTCTAATAACGCTCGGGAAATAAACTCATTGGCATTGGTTAAGTATTTAATATTGATATTTAACTCATCGCACAAAAACATAAATTGAATGGCATTTAGGCTATGGTCCACCAATTGAGTGATCGCACGTTGTTGGCCCAACAACCAATGGTATTGATGGTTAGGAAACATCACGTGTAGCCACCCATAAAAAAAATCATTCCTCACCAATTGTATGGATAAAGCAACCCCGTTGGCGTCTCTTGAAATAACAAGAGCACCATTTTGCTGACGACCATTTGTTTCATGCAAGGTGTTGGCGGGTGATGGCAAGGTGCCATCTGAATACACCCAAGACCCATTAAGTTGAATAATGGCCCCATGGCACGAATGGGCACCCAAGGCGTTAAAAAATTGCTGAAACGATAGCAACACATGGGCCAATGTTTTAACATTTAATAAATCCTGATTCAATGTTTCATAGGCACACTTAAACGAATAGTTGCCACTGTTCCAAACCTGTATTATTTTTTTTTGATACGGCACCCTAAAAAATGCATACACCACCATTAGCAAAAAGAAACCAAACACCACACCTTCTTCCGCTAAATCAGACGGAATAGTTGCAAGCGCATACGCGCCTCCACCAAAAGCCAAAATAAACAGCCCAATCAACCCCACAAGCTTAACAAATGCAACCGATACGATAAATCGAAATTGAAACCGTTGGTAGGCATACAACATCACAAAAAAAACCAAGCTAACCAAGGCATAATCGGCTGGGCCAACCATCCCTCGAATCATCAATGCCAAGGAACACCCAATGCCCAGCCAAAACAATGCCAATACCCCAACCACATTGGCAAACTGAGTGGCACTTAACCACACCCATCGAATGCAAATAATAGCCAACATGCCAGGAAGTACCCACTGATAACCACTTGAAACAGGGACAAGTGCAGCAAGCATCACCCAATCAATCGGATGAATGGAGCGATTTAATATGTGAATAAACAACACATGAACAATGGCCACACCCAATGCAAAACACACCTGCACCAATGCACCAGTTAAAAATGATGACACTGCCATGTGCCCCACAAGCATTGCATTAAGGGCCATAAACAATACCGATGCTCGGCTATTTTTTGACAGCCAAGTGGTAATCAAACACAATAAAAACATGCCAGTAATAATACTGGCGGCATAAGCATTCATCTCCATTTATTTTACCATTTATATAAATTTGGCCAACTGAATGACACAAACTATATTGGTAATTCATCGTAAAGACCCTTGCCCTTGAATCGATAACCAATGCATGGATAACAAGGATCATGCACAACAGCCCCCATCCAAAAAAACCAAGGGTGAACACATCGTATCGTTGTTTAAAGCTGCATTTGACCCATCCAAAAAAACCAGTATCATGACACTAATCCAACACGCAGAATGGGTGATTAGCCAATACATTTTAATTGATTCCCCTAGCCCCAGCAAGCGCCTCAATATTGAACAATTATCTCAATTGCCTGAGGCGCTTAATGGCATGCCAATCCCAATTACGCCAGAGGAGCTGAGCACCCTACAAACCATTTTATCCTCGCTGAATGGGGCATTGACGGTGCATAAAGAAATGCAGCGACTGCAAGAAACATTAAACCAAAAATTGGAACTTGCCCTTGAAGAAAAACCCAGCAATGCATGGTCGGGCATTACTGATTGGATTGATGCAAGGAGTACATCGGTTTTAAACCATGAAAGCGTGACATTTGAACCCTTTCAAAATACCCTCAATGCTTGGATCATGGACATGAACCGGCACCTTCAATCATCACTGGAACAACAAATTAAAGATCACTTGCATGCCATGGTATTTCAACACATTATTCACCCTAAACGCCATCAATCCCCTGAATGGGGCACTTTAATATCGAAGCAACCCGTGCAACAAAATGCCATGATTCAACAATTGGAAACCGACATCAGATCGGCCATTGATTCACTTACTAAGCATATTGATGCCCCATTCATGCCCCAGTTTTCCAAAGAGTTATTCACACGCTGCTACCGACGGTTATTATCACCAAAGGAAACCCCAGTGGCATTAACCAGCATTAGTGCCATTACATCTGACTTAAACGAGCCCCAAAAAAAACCAAGCTGGCCCTTGCACATTCAGCACCAATTTAATCAGGAATACGTGGCATTTTTAAAAAGCATCATTCACAATAAACCAAATGTTAGGGAATATTGGTATTCAAAGTTTAAATCACTGATAGCACTAGCCAACGATACGACGTTAAATGACAATGAAAAACAAATGATCCAACTCACCTACCAATCCATTTACAAAGCCACCCGAAAATACGAGCGGCTAATTAATGCCCTTGCAAAAAAAATCAGACAGTTGGACATAACGCACCCCTTGGACTTACTAAAAACCTTAACCCATAACATTGAATTGACTACCCATACCTACGCCCACTTTGTTAATGCCTACAACCAACAACTGCATGTGCTGCTTCACGATAACCCACCCCAATTTAGAAAAACCCATAAGGATGACATTGACCACGCAGTTGCAACCTTGCAGCGCACCAATAAAATCATTCAACTGAGCCATTTAATGAATTATTTTTTTAACAAACACCCAGCGACAAGCTTGCCCCAACCCCTAAAAGACCAACTGGCGAGTCACATTGCCAATCCAAAAGACGCATTGCACAATAGCATGAGCCCATGGTCCGGCTACCCCTGGGACAATGAACTTGCAACATGGGTGCATGCATTTGGCATTCATTCCCCACCAAATCAAGCCAAACGATACCCTCAGGCATTTAAGCCACCCACACCTGTTGAAACATCTTCATTGATTTCCTCACCCCCACATGATCCGCCAATGAACCAACTGAACCAAACCATTTAATTTAATTCGACACCATTGAAGCCGGGAATCTATTAGGATCTGGGGCTACATTTTCTATAATTGAATTATCTGATCCTACAGCTCCTTGGGATCCACTTGATTGAGAAGAAGCTTCGCTTCTTATACGCGATGCGCCTCCAAATGCATGAGATGATTCATCACCAGAAAGGCCTACATGACCAACACCTCTTTCTGCTATAAGACTCTCATCACCAGCAGAGTTTACTAGACCAACACCTCCTCCTGCTATAAAACTCATAAGTATTTTAACCTTTAAGGGTAAGGATTCATAATCGAGTTTATCACTTCCATCTTTTGTAACTTTCATATATGAATCTTTTTTGCTATTTTCATCTACTGTGATAATATGATCACCACAACCAATGGTAGATGATTCCCAGTCATGATTGGATTCTTGACTAGATTCTTTTATATCAAAAAGGCTTTTAAAATCCTCTGTTGTATTACGCAATGCCATCATTCCATCTTCAGCAACAGAAAGAGTGTCAGCTTTGATGGGTGGCCTATCCAAAAGAGCGCCCGAAGATAAAAAATTGGAGGTTATATGTTCACTTAGTCTTTGTCTTTGATCTCTGGATAATAAATCGGAACCTTGTATTGCATTTAGCAATGTATCACGTTCTCCTGCTTCAGTTTGTTTACGTTGATTATGTAAATTATTAATAAAAGCTGCAACAATTGGAATCAGCAAAAAAACAAATGCGGTATACATAGAACTTTTATTTCGATCAGGAATATCGCTTTGATCAATTATAGATTGTTCAAGTAATTCCAAAGCAAGGGATTGAAGTTTTTCTTCTGAGTCTGTATCCGTAACACTGCCAAATAACATGCTTGTGGCAACCCCCAGAGTTATTCCTCCAAAAGCACCAAACATCCGTTGAACCTTTGGTTCAGCAGACTTACAAGCTAAAATGAAAGACGGAACAAAAAACAAACCACCAGCGACAAATTCAGAAGTACGAATTGCAAAAATATTACGATTAATTCGGCTATTGTTTTCTAACGCTTCCACCATATCTGGTTTATTTGGCTTTAGTTGGATAATGACTGTGCCATCAAATGTTTGCCGTCTTTCACTAACCAACAACGGCCCCGTCCTGGTTGCTAGTGGAACGTCTTCTTGTTGCAATAGAACGTAATTAGTACCAGGTATTAGAACGCTACCTTGTGGCACATCACTACCACTATTCTTCATTACTAACTTATTATATTGATTGAGTCCATTAAGGTAATTCAAGGCTAATTCAGCTTCTGTTTTATTTGAGCGCTTTGCGGCAGCTTCGCTTAATTCCGAGCTAACACCGACCCATTGTTTATTTTGCTCTCCAGGCAGACTAATTTCTACCCAATAGTAACCACCATCACCTATGGCTTTTTCGCTTAAAATAGTTACTTTGTTTGTTGGGGCTGGTGTTGTTGTTGTCGGGGCGACTGCTGCGCTTGTTGTTGTTGCGACTGCTGCGCTTGTTGTTGTTGCGACTGCTGCGCTTGTTGTTGTTGTGCCTGCTGCGCTTGTTGTTGTTGTGCCTGCTGCGCTTGTTGTTGTTGTGCCTGCTGCGCTTGTTGTTGTTGTGCCTGCTGCGCTTGTTGTTGT
>JADHOE010000028.1 GCA_016779165.1 Candidatus Margulisiibacteriota bacterium
GAACACCACCAAAAACATTCAGGGGTTAATCGACCATTTAAATATTTATGTTTGGATGCACAACACCCAAAAAACACCGCTATTTGGAGAATAACCAGACCTTCTGCGTCTATTGTTGCTAATTTACCCCTATTTTCGATGATTATTTCACCTTTTTTTCCAATCTAGATGCCCGATTATCATCGCTACGTCGATAAGCTTCCAGATTTAACCCATCGGTTTTTTTATTCCCATTTTAATGGGGCAGTTTGTATTAATTGATTGTAAATCTCTAATAACTTTCTCACTAAGGTTTTTTCTTCTTCCGAAAGGCTGGTACCATCTGATTTATTGTTTAAGGAAATACGACCATCTTCACCTTCAAATTGATTCAAAATTGTATTTATTTGATCCGATAACAAGTTTAACTTTTCCTTGCTCAATGAATTAAATGTCAAAGTAGGGACTTCACTTGGGGCAGTATCCCTAACCATGGATGGGGGCTCGCTGGCCTTGCTATCCCCATAGTTGTTTGTTAAAAAATCCATCATGCCCTCTGCAGTTGTGATAGAATCCAATTTTGTATTTAGATCAACTAGGTCATTATACGTTGTAGATGCCTTGTCTATCTTGCCTAAATGCTCGCCTAACTCTTCTTGTGATGTTGAATTATGAATCTCAACTACCAAAAGTTGCAGTCCCTTGGCATTGCCAGATAATTCCCACGCACCCTCAATTTTCCCACCCAATGCCGTAAAAATGCGTGTTGATGTTTCTTCAATCATGGGACTTAGTTTATTAAATGTTTCTTCATCCATGCTGCCATTAATTGTCATCAGTGCCTGTTTAAACTTAGTCATTAATTCGGGCACACCCTCCCCAGTGGTTGGGTTAACGCCTTCTACTAATATTGCATTCAGTTGAGTATACACAGTATCTATTGCTTCGGTATTTGTCTTTAAATCAAGTAATTCTTTTTTATAAAAATCAGATAATTTTTGTTCATAATTTTGTTCGGTATCAGTGGAATCAGTGGAATCAGCTTTACTTAAATCCAATAATAAATTGTACAATTTTAAACATTGTCTAATATCTGATTTTAGTTTTAATTTGCCCATACCTTCGGTTTCCGTCAACAGGTCTTTTTTTAATTTTTTAACTTCATTATCCAACAGGTCAGATAACCGATTCAATTCACTAACGGCATTGGCATGGTCCTTCACCTCGTCAATGGCTGTTGTAAACGCATCAAAAATTGCCTTACCCTTTGATGTAGGGGGCTGTCCTAAACGTCCTAATTTTTCTTTTAAATCTCTTGTCACTGTCTTAAATTTCGTTTGTTCATTTAGTGCCCGTTGCAATTCTTCCTTGCCTTTGTGTGTATGTATGTAGCTTTCTGCCGCCGCTTTTAATGCGTCTCGAAAATCTCTATACGTCGGTGATGATTCGCCATTCACGGTTCCACCTTGAGTCGAATCTTCCTCAAAACACAATGCCTTAATGGCCGCCAATTTACTGGCCAGCCCGCAGTTCCCCATTCGTTGAGAGGGGGGTGTTGGAATATCTGTTTTGATCCTGGCATTTCCAGCATTATCAAAGGCCTCGTAAACCTTCTCTATATTACCATCATGTTGGAATTCAATTAAATCTGTCATTAATTTTCGGGCCATATCTTTACCGGTTACCTCCACTGAATAATAGGTTCTGTTGTTACCATTAATATCTTTACTCCCACGCCCACGGTTGCAGAGCACAAACTCATATTTATCACCTTTATTTTTTCTTACATTCACTGCCACATTATGATTTATTGTTCCCAAATTTGAACATGTTAACACTTCATGGGTTTCGAAATGGTCGTTAAATGCATTCTTAAATGCATTCTTAAATGTCTCAAATGAGTCTTTATCATCAATATCGACAATTGCCTCTTCCACCGTTGTGCTGGCATTTAGGGCATCTTTGAGCTTTGGGTTATCAACAACCAAATCAGCCAAGATTTTGTTGGCAATACAGCTCATGCCAAAGGTGTCAAATCTATTTGCACCTTCCCCCGACACATCATGAAGTAATTGCAAAACCATTTTATCGCCAATGGGGGGCGACTCTTCATTAAAAGAGATTTCCTTGCCAATGGTCTCAAGTAAATCCTCTGATTTCATTTCCATTCTCTTTAAGGCATTAGTGGCTGCACTACTTATCTTTGTGTCTGCTTTTGGTTGGGTTTCTGCTGCTGCTGCTGCTGGTGGTGCTGCTGGTGGTGCTGCTGCTGGTGGTGGTGCTGCTGCTGGTGGTGCTGCTGCTGCTGGTGGTGCTGCTGCTGCTGGTGGTGGTGGTGCTGCTGGTTCTGGTGGTGCTGCTGCTGCTGGTGCTGCTGCTGTTCCTCTTCCATTTATGGGTGCTGGCTGACTAACAGGGGTTGAACCCCCACATAAAGGGCTTAGTAGACCCATAATAAATTTTGATACCTTTGTGAACAACATAGAACCCAAAACTGAGCTTTGTTGAGGATTTACTTCGTTACCAATACCTTCAAAGTTGGCACCTTTCGTTGGGTTTAGAGCAGTTGATGATGTTACAGGCTTAGATCCATGGGCACCACTTGGGCCAATCATAGTCATGCCAAGGCCCCAAAATAACCATGAACTGATTGTTCCATAATATAGTTATTCCCTGTTTTTGGCGATGTTAAACAAATATTCGAAACCAACTGGTAACTGCCCTGGCAGACCATGGGGAACCTGTAAATTGATCCCAACAGTCTGCCGGTGCAGTTTTCAAATCCAACAACATTTGCTAACCTGAGTTTATCATGAATGGTTGTGTGAGCATTGGATTACAAAAAGCACCTTGGGCGACTTATGGTAAAGCGAGGGGAATATGAGGTTTACTATAGCAACCATGTTTCGTTCCTGCTTTGGGGGTCAGACCAAGCCTCAAAAAAATCATTCTAATGATCACAGAAAAACGAAACCTCATGATCTCAGAGAATCTTTAATTCCTAGTAATAAAAGTCAAGGCAGTTTAGATACAGATAACAGAAAACCTCTCAGAAATTCACCACATCCAAATGTGTTAGGCGATACCACCCGCCCCACCCATACACCTGATACCTCAGGAGGTTTAAGATGTTTAGATCAAGCATTCCTGGATATCAGGACCTCTCAAGATTTATCGGGTTCCAATCATGGCATCGAGACCTCTCGACCTTTACGTCTTGCCCCAAGAACTATTGATGATTTACGAAAAAGATTTGTTTGGGCTGCCCATAGCCCTGCATGCGGCACGAAATTTTTTACACAATCAGACCCCCGAAATCCTGGCTCAGAGACTCCCCCTTCACAACGTTCACAAACGCTAGATACAGGATTTACTCAAACTGTTTTACTCCATGAAATTTACGTAGTAGAAGATTCCCCTCCTTCATCAATGCCTTCATCTACCGAAAACACTGGCTCTGAACAACATGGGGAAGAAACAGAATCTGACACCGATCTACAGTTTAAATTTGATGATGTAACTTTAAGACACTAACGTTTCAACATCTGACCACTCTCTAAATCAAAACCACTCAATCGCACCTTAAATAGAGGCTTATCGCCGACATAGCGCAATAACAAATAATGCGCTGGTCACCATCACCATACCGACAATGGTTGGCCAGGTGTGCACCTCGTTAAAAAATAGCATCCCCGATGCGGTGGTGAGCGGCACAATGCTCAACATAAACATGGCCGACACACTGGCCGATGCGTGCTTGAACCCCAATGACATCAACAGTTGCCCCACCAAGCCCAAGCTGCACATTAGCAGCAACAAGCCAATGGTGGGTCGGTCAAGGGCCGGCAAATGCGGCAGGGCCGGACCCACCATCACCAATGCCGACGCCGCATAGGCCCAAAACACCACCGTTACGGTGCTGTACACATCACGCAATTGCTTTAGGGTTAGGTACACCCCGGCATTAAAAAAAGACCCCAACAGGGCATAGGCATCGCCACTGTAAAATGTAATTAAATGGGTGGGGTTCACCATTAACCCCATGCCAAGCATGGCCAGTGCAATTGCACCAAGGGTCCAGGCGTTCGGCAGTTGTTTGGCTCGCCAAGCATCAATCACCAAGGTCCAAATAATGGACAATTCAAAAATAAGGGTACTCTTGCTTATATCCCCATACTTAAAGGCAGAAAACAACGCACTCATGGCCAATATGCCACAAGCAACGCGCACCGCCATCAACCGCCACGATTCCATGGCCATGGGTGGCTTTTTAATGGCAATGTAGGGGGCCAGCCATACCGGGCCAGCACAAAACCGAAACAGCATGATCACCACAATCGATGTTTGAGCCGCATTCACCTTCGCCAAGGAAAAACTCCCCATAAAAAACACATTGGCCAACACAATGGCCATGGGCCCAATCATGATTGGCGATGACAAATAACGACGCACGCTCATGATTTGGTGCATCGTCTATTGGAAGGTCTTGAGGATGAGGGGTGGGCCTCATCCCTACTCTTCTTATGCCCCATCCATAGAAATTCTAAACATTTTTTTTTGGAATTTAGTAAGTTTGAATCAATTGGCATGAATAGAGTGTTAAATTAAGCCCTGAATTAGATTATTTTTAATTCATCAAGCATGGCTTTTTCGATGGCATCTTTTAATTTATACACCTTGGATTTTGCATCTTTCTCTTGATCATAATCAATACGGCTAGGCTTTTCATAACGCTTGCTATCTTCGTTAAACACCCAACGAAAATAATTTAATAATTCTATAAGCGCGTCCATGTTTTTTTTGATGTCTTTCTTGAAATACAATTTGTTATCAACATAATAATTATTTAATTGGGTACCTTTCATGTTATCAAGTTCATACGTACATATTAAACATAAAATATAAATTTGTTTTTCCTTTTCTTTGGCGTTTAGCGTGTTGTCACTTTGCAACCTATTCAGTTTTTGAATAACAGATTTTTTTCCACAATTTTCAATTTTTGAGATCATGTAATCCAAATCCGTTGGTATTTCACGAAGGTCTTCTAGTAAATCAAGTGAATGAATTATATAGCTATACAACGTTGGATAGATAATATGTTTTTTTTCAATGGCAATTTTTTTGTAGGTGCTTATATTAGTTTGCCATATTGTAGCAAAAAAAACCAAAGCAGACGGCAAAAAAATTTTTAAGATCTCTATTAGAATTTTTGTGATTTCCATTATTAATAATCTACGATTAATTATTGTTTATATCAATTGCCTCCGAATTCAAAGAAGACGATAAATTTAATCATTTTCAGGCGATGCTTTATTAAACAAACAAAGTCATAACGAATATTTTTTTCCGGCATCATCACCAAACGGGTCATCGTTCCCCACGGCCTCGCCCACCCCCAAACTCCAGGTATCAAAATAGCGATCCACCTGGTCAGGGCTGATAAATCGAGTAAGTTGACTAAAGCTCATGCCACCCATGGGGTAGTATGCACTGGGATCATCCAAATTGGGTTTAATTAAGTACAAATCATCTTTGGCACGGGTCATGGCCACATACAATAGTCGGCGCTCTTCCTCAATTTGAGCTGGATCCTGCAACGATCGAAACGATGGAATGTACCCATCCACCACCGATAACACAAACACCCGAGACCATTCCAATCCTTTGGCTGAATGAATGGTGGACAATACCACATGCTCATCATCATCCGATACCGCATCTGCTCCCACTTGGGACGACTCGGGCGGCTCCAAGGTAAACTCATCCAACATGGCCGCCAAGCTGCGAAATCGGGCCGACAACGCAACCAAAGCATTCAAGTCTTGCTCTCGTTTATGAAAATCGTCGTATGTTTTTTTAAGCACTGGCTGATAGGCGTCCAACACCCGCTGCAACACATCGGTTGGCGCCATGCCGTTGGTGGTGGCCATTAGGGCCGCAATGCCTAGCAATTCATCGTGAGCCGCTTTCTTTTTGAAGGGGGCATAATCCATGCCAGAAAAATTAAACTGCTGCTCCCGTTGGTAGTTAATAATCTGTTGCGAAAGCTTCGGCCCCACCCCATCCAACAATTGCAACACCCGGTGCCAGCTTAATTCATCGTCGGGGTTCACCATCACCTTCATATAGGCCATGGCATCTTTAATGTGGGCCGTTTCTGTAAATTTAAAGCCACCATATTTTTTGTATGGAATATTGGCACGGGTTAAGGCCAACTCCACCTGACTGGAATGAGAACTGGAACGAAACAATACCGCCATGCTGGTTAACGACACCCCCTCTTCCCGCAGACTTAACAACCGATCCACCACAAAGTCGGCTTGCTCCATGTCGTCAAAGGCCTCCACCAATTTGGGTTTCTCGCCACCCGATCGCGCGGCAACCAAGGCTTTTTCATACAAATTCACATCGTGGTTGATCACATCGCTCGACACATCCAAAATGGGTTGGGTCGACCGATAATTGGTGCTTAACCGAATGGTGGTCACGTTGTCAAACATGGTTTCAAACGTTAATATATTCTGAATATCCGCGCCACGAAACGAATAAATGCTTTGGGCATCGTCCCCCACCACCATTAGGTTTTGGTGTTCCGACGCCAACCCTTTGAGCATGGCCAACTGAATATGATTGGTGTCCTGAAATTCATCCACCATAATGTATTGGTATTTTTTTGATAATTGCTGTCGAATGTTGGGGTGGTGGTTCAATAAATGCACCATTTTTACCAATAAGTCATCGTAATCCATCAAATTCAACGCCTCTTTTTGAATGTGATACTTTTTGGCAATCTCAAGCACATCATCGGTTAAATCATAAAAGTGTGGAAAATCATCCATCAACACCTGCTCAATGGACCGGTTGGTGTTCACTGACTTTGATACCATGTCCAACAAGGTATTTTTTTTGGGAAAGCGCTTGTCTTTTTTTTGGTAATCCCCCTGTTTTCGAATCAGCGCCATTAAATTTTCGGCATCCGAACGATCCATAATCGTAAAACCGTTTTGATACTCAATCTGAGTCGCATATTGGTGCAGCACCATGTTGCAAAACGAATGAAAGGTGCCCCCAACCACTTGTTGGCATCGGGCATCCAATACGCCACAAGCGCGTCGCATCATTTCTTGGCTGGCTTTTCGGGTAAAGGTCAATAACAAAATGCGTTTGGGGTCCACCCCGTCGTGAATCAAGCGCGCCATGCGATACACCAAGGTTTTGGTTTTGCCAGACCCGGCCCCCGCCAA
The DNA here is from genome assembly GCA_016779165.1 of Candidatus Margulisiibacteriota bacterium. GTDB lineage: Bacteria > Margulisbacteria > Marinamargulisbacteria > UBA817 > UBA817 > UBA817. Next base: position 7,224 of record JADHOE010000028.1, read on the forward strand.
CACCAGCAGTGGCCCACGCGTGTGCATCACGGCCTCGGCTTGCTCCTTGTTTAAATCAGACACATCGAATGACGAGGACGCATCCCCCACACGAGGCGTCATTTTATAATGAAACCCGGACATACCCTCATCATACAAGCACCCCATCAAAAAGCCAATCCATTCAAGGGAAAATGGAGCTCTCGAGCGGGATTGAACCGCTGACCTCATCCTTACCATGGATGCGCTCTACCAACTGAGCTACGAGAGCCAATATGTGGCTAATGTCATACTATATAATCCACTCAAAATTATCAAGAACCTGCATTACACAATGCCTAACGAAGCATTGTCAGCAAGTGCTTTCGTGTGATTGGCAGTTTTCCATCAACCTCAATGGTTGCCACCAATTGGTAAACCCCAACTGGTACACGATGCCCTGAGCGGTCTCGGCCATCCCAAGATAACTGTTTATTAAGGCCCTGATTCCCATTAAATGCACCACTTGCAACCACACGACCACGTCTAGAATAAATGGCCCAATGAATATTACCCGGCTGGTTCAAGTAAAACTCACATCCAATGCTGGATGCCTGCGACCAATCAAAGGGGTTGGGAAAACATAGCAATTGGTCACGACTGCCATCACTGCCCATATACACATCAGTTTCAGCATTATTAAGATCACTTACCCCCAACATAAACAGTGCCTGCTTGGCATTAATAATGCCATGGCCTTTGTGCAATGTTGGGGAGTCGCTATCCGATGTTGCCGATAATTGAATCACGCGTCGCAACTCTGCAGGCGACAACCGTTGCCCATTATTCTTGCTTTTGTAATACGATTGAGCAATGGCAGCCAACGCCGATACAAATGGTGCGGCCATGGACGTTCCGCTAGATTGTCCATACGCACTATTAGTTGCAACACCAACGCTGTAAACGTCGGATCCTACAGCAACCACATCTAGCGTATCACCAAAATTAGTACGAGAAGACATCTCCCCGTTATCTGCAACCGAACCCACTGCCATGGCATTTTCAAAATACGCGGGCGCAATTTTGTTTGTATCCATATTTATATTGTCATTTCCAGAAGCAGCAATCACCAAAACACCAGCAGCTGTCGCGTTATCAACGGCCGTTCGGAAGATTAAATCGCTTGAATTGCTCAACGCCGCACCCAAACTCATATTGATGATATCCGCATTGTTTGTCACAGCATAGTTTATGCCTTGAACAATGTCATCAGTATCTCCAACTGTTTCATATGTATTTGACACCCCTGTATATCTTGGATACATTACCCGAATCGGCATAATTTCAGCTTCATATGCCGCACCAACCATGCCCTTGCCATTTTTTTTTGAGGCAATAATACCAGCGACATGCGACCCATGCCCACCATAGTCTTCGGGAAGCGTATCCTCATCATAATAATCGACACCATTTATTTTTTGAAATGAAAAAATTGGTGGATCATGCACAAAATCATACGGCGCGACCACTTTGGTACAATTTGACACATCCAACGTTTGGTTATTGGTGTCAACATTAACTTCATTTGGGTCACCACAAAATTCTTGATGCTTAATTTTAATGCCAGAATCCAACACCGCAACACGAACCCCTGCACCAGCTGAATATGACCATGCATTAGGAAACCCCATTAACTCAAATGCAGCTTTTTGATGATCGTCATAATCAGGTTCATAAATCGCATCTGTTGACATTGCTGAAGGACCAAACGCTTTGTACTTAAAATTAGGCTGTACATGAACCACACCAGTTATTTTCTTGGCCTTTTCCATAAATTCTGACGATTTACCTTCGGATAATCTGACCAGGTAGGTGTATTCCACAGGCCCATTGCCCAAGGGTGTCATGGTGGTCATGGTGGTGGGCGTGCCCTCGATGGCATTAAATAGTGTAATGTTCTTTACCTCATCGCTATCAAACAAGGCTGAGTCTACCAATGCAGTTAGTTGCTGGGGCTTTGTTTCCCTGCTGCCTTTTATTGTAGATTTCACCTGCAAAGGTCGATCGATAACAATGAATATTTCATCGAAACAGTGCCCAAAAAAGGGCATCAATGCGATGCAACAAAGTACAACAGGTATTAAACCCAAACGATTAAACGTTGGCGTAAAGCTCTGAAATAAACCGTGATTGCAACTCAAAGGGAACATCAGACAGGGTTGGTTCAATCACAAGTTTTCCAGCTTCTTTCCCATTACTTTCTTGAACACGCTCCAAGAATTCAGGAAGTGGCAAGGTTGGGTTTTGCTTAAGGCTTTCAAACAGCACTGATTTGTACCATTTTTCCTTAAGTGTAATCACTTGTCCCACAGAAACAACAGCAGATGGTCGATCACACAGTTGCCCATCAATATAAACATGACGGTGAGTGACCATTTGTTTTGCTGCTGCTAAACTGCGAGCAAACCCCAAACGAAACACCAAGTTATCCAACCGGGTTTCAAGCAAGGTAAATAATCGATCTGTCCAGTTCACCACATTTCCTTTTTTTGCGTCTTTAATAAACCGACGAAATTGTTTTTCTCTTAAATTATAGTGAAACAATACCTTTTGTTTCTCAGTCAATCGCATGGCATATTCTGTCGGCCGGCGTCGGGCTTGACCATGATGCCCAGGCGGATAACTTCTCTTAGCCAACGCTCCTGGTTTACCTAACCCCGGGAGTTCTGCACCTACACGACGCTGTTTTTTAAATTTTGATACTTTAACTTTTGATTTTCCGCTCACAATATCTCCTTAACGTTTTGGCGAACCAATACTACCTTTAAATTCTTATATGTGAGCTTGTTTTTGTCAAGGCCATAAAAAATAGTTGCATTCAATTACCGGTAATATACACTTGTATCTATGACACCATCAATCACCATTATCGGATCAGGGTGGTTGGGCGCTCACTTCTTAACGCAGCATGCCACAGAATTTAGCCAAGTAATTACCACCGCTAAAACACAAGCTCAGCCGTATGGGTCCCATCACCACATATTAATGGATATATATGACCCATCAACACTGCCATCCTTGCCCCCCACCGACATTTGTCTGATCGCCATCCCCTTTTCTCGGCAACTCACCACCCCCAAACGCTACACTCAGGCCATTGGGGCATTGCTTGACCATGCACCAATGTACAAAAAGCTTATATTTACCAGTTCAACCAGTGTGTACCCCACATGCAATGACTGGGTGGACGAATCGTCACCCATTGATACCACACCTCGTGCCCAAGCTCTGGCAGCCACAGAAACACGAGTTAAACAACACGCAAAAAGCACCTATATATTGCGCCTGGCAGGTTTGTGTGGGGGCAATCGCAATAGCAAACATAAGTGCCAAGCCCCCACCATTCACGCCAGCCAGACACCGGTAAATCTCATCCACGTTAACGACGTGGTGGCCAGCATTGCAGCTCTTTTATCGCCGGATCATAGCAGCCATGACACACTGAATGTTTGTGCCACTGATCACCCAAGCAAAGCCGACTATTATCGTCATGTATGCAAAACGTTAACCATTCATCCGCCTCAATTTGAGCCGATCATTGGGCCATACAAAAAGGTGTGCAATAAAAAATTACGCGAAGACTATGGCGTAAAATTGACGTTTAAATCGCCCTTGGAGTTTACATTTCATGAAACTTAAGTTGTTGCTTTTAATGGCTGGTATAGCCACAATTATCTGCGCCATTTACATTGCAAAAGATGCGTCAATTCCCCAATCAACACGCCAAGATGAACCATTTGTTGAACAGCAGGATACCCAAACCATTGGTTACGAAAATGGAAAAAAAATCTTTGACATTCGCATACAGCGCATCAAAAAAAACAAATATGGGCACCTAATCAAAGGGGAAGCCATTCTTGATGGCCATGTCTACAACCACAATGGCAACGTGCTTATTCGAGCATTATCTGGGGATTACGCTCATGTGAATACGGCCATGAAATCGATAATTATCACATCCAACATTCGCGCCATTATTGACCCCAGCACCACCACACAATCTGTCCGTATTAATGGTCAAGAATTTCGATACAATCACAACAACAAAAAAGCACGATTCCATGATCAATTAACCCTCTCATTTTCTGGCATTTCATTAAATGCCACAGAATGCATTTACGTTAATAAGAGTGAAACCATTGAGTTTCCAAGAGGATTCATGTTGACCACAGATCAAAGCCAAACAAGTGCTCCAAAAGGAATAATGGCCATTCGAGAATCAACCATTGATGCCAGCCCAAACATTCGAACGGTGTATCGGGCAACCCCAAAAAAAACCGATAGCAGTGTGATTCAAACCCTTTTAAAAAATAGCACCACCATTACATCAGACCAGTTGCACATTAACCATAAAAATGAACAAAAACCCAAGGTATTGTATACGGTTAATGCAATGGCAAGCCAACCAGGAAAAATCATTAAAAGCGATACCATTGACCTAGATTTTAAGAAACAACTGTTTCGAGCCTCTGCAAATGTTGAATTAACCTTTGATTCATTGGATTGGGTGATTCAAAAAAGACAACCCATATCGAATGCAATGATTCGAAAAATGTTAAAAAAAACAACCCTGATGCTGTCCGATATGGCGTGGTATGATCAGAAAAAAAACCACGTTATTTTAAAAGAAAATGTGACACTCAAACAAACTCCGTTTAAACTAAAATGCGATGAATTACGCTATGACATAACAAAAAAAATCATTGAGCTTAAAGGGAATGTCAAGATAACCAACCTGGGCATTCCCATTTTGAATGCCCAGCATGTGATTATTGATATTGAAAACGAGCAATTTAACATTACCCCATCCAATACCATCAACGAAATTTTAATTGAGTTAACCACCGGGCGAGCCACACCGTAACGCCATTGGGTATGTTGAGATAGGCAAAGGTATGATTAAATAGCATCATGGTTCAAGTTATTATTCCAGCCGGTGGTAGTGGATCACGATACTCATCATCAACATCGAAATTAGATGAAACCATCAATCAAAAAAGTGTTTTAGCGCATAGCATTCATCAGTTTCATCACCACACGAGTGTTTCTGGAATTATTATTGCTGTTCCTGCCAACAAAGTTGCTGGCTATGAAGGATTAGCAACGGCCTACCCAAAGTGCAGGGTTATAATTGGCGGTAACACCCGGGCCCATTCAGTGCACCAGGCATTCCAATACATTTCGCTTCCCTGTGAGCATGTGCTTATTCACGATGCTGCACGCCCAAATCCCAGCCATGCCTTAATTAACCGGGTGCTTGAGGGGCTAACGCATCACCCGGTTGTGATTCCTGGGATTCCGATGTCCGACACATTAAAACAAATTAATGGCGAATCAATTGTAAAAACCGTTAATCGGTCGGACATTATTGCGGTACAAACACCCCAAGGATTTCATTATTCCGCACTTCTCAATGCCTACAATGCGGCAACATCATTGGATGAATTCACCGATGAAGCCGCTGTTTTGGAGCACCATGGCGTTTATGGGGTTCACGTCAATGGTGACAGGGAAAACATTAAAATTACCCATCCAACCGATTTAAGGCTAGCCAGATTCTACTTATCTGGGGATTATTAAGTGTCCGTTCCTTTTTTACGCCCATAAGTGGTATCCATATTCGCTTGATGCCGGTATTTGGTTACCGTTCGCCGGGCAATGGGCAAGCCAATGCTCTTTAATAACTCCGACAATTTTAAATCCGATAAATCGGGCTGCCGCTTGCAATAATAAGCCACCAACGCTTGCACTTGGGTTTTTGTACGACCATAAAACCCACGTTGGCACAGCACTTGCAACGATACAACCCCATGATCCGATAAAATGTACTTGGTCCGAACCAAACGGGAAATGGTACTAGGCGCCACACTCAACTGCGTCGCGATGTCTTTTTGCAAACAAGGCAAAATAAAATCCTGCCCTTCTAAAAAATACATCCGTTGCACTTCAATTAAATACTCGCCGCAATGCTGCAGCAATTGTTGCCGTTTGTTAAAGTGTGTCACCCATTTCTTAGCATTCTGCAATTGGCGATGAAGCTCAGGTGTGGGCTCCGACTCCAGCTTTTTTAACATGTCTTGGTTCAAGGATACCGCAATTCGTTGTTCTTCAAGGTTTTCCATGCGTAACGCCCCATTATCGTTAATAACTCGAAGTGATGGCTGAATAAGTGCTGTGCGATGGTTTGAATACCTCAGCCCTGGGTTTGGATTTAAATGAGAAATAAAATCAATGTAGTTGTCTAGTTCAGCTTGAGAGATTGGCAACTGCTTTAAAATTCGATCATAATCCTTATTGGAAATATCGTCTAAATGATGTTTGACCAATAATTTCAAATGCTCTGTATCGGTGGGGTCATCCAATCCGTAATGATCTATTTGAATCCACAAGCACTCATTTAGAGTTCTGGCACCCACACCATCTGGCTCAAAGGATTGTAAAATTTTCAAACAACGAAACACATCCCGTTCTTGTATGTTGTGCTCAGCCATGATTCTTGCCCGAACGCCTTTATAATCCTGAATAAACCCTTTTTCATCGCAGTCATCAATCAACTGCAACACAACCTCCGTGTCACGCTCCGATAAATATTGATGGGTCAACTGATTGGTTAAAACCGATACCAAAGACTCTTCATACGTGGCAAAATCAACGGCAGAAATGCCATCATTATCTGAGACTGCGCCCGATGGGGCAGAACTATCCAATCGCTGATAGAAAATAAACGGGTTTTTCTTTGATTCATCGTCAATCATTTGTTCAAACGATTCCGATGATTGTTCAAGCACCTGAAACCGCTGAATCATGGATTGGCTCAATCGCAAGGTTTGTTTCAAAGCCACCTTTTGGTCTAGACGAACATTCATAAGTATTCTGGTCGATTCAGGCCCAACTGTGGGTGGCAATGCAAATAATCATTTCGAACAAGCCCTTGTTCAATGCAATGGTTTGCTGCCAAACCAATCATGGCTGCATTGTCCGTGCATAATTTGATTGGTGGGATATGAACAGAATGCCCATCGAGTTCATCGCAAATGTGAGCACGAATGGCAGCGTTGGCAAATACACCGCCGCACAACACCACATGATCAACAGGGTGAGATGCCATGGCCAACGATAGTTTATGAGACAACACCGTTGCAATGCGATGTTGAACACTTGCCGCAATGTCTTCATGGGCATGTTGATCTTGGTTAATGGTGGTCATTACCGCTGTTTTCAATCCTGAAAAACTAAACGCATTGGCTTGGTGTTTGATGGGATGAGGAAACGCGATATTGGCAGTTCCAGATTTAGCAAGTGTTTCAATTGCTGGACCTCCCGGGTACCCCAACCCCAGCATTCGAGCCACCTTATCAAAGCATTCGCCACAAGCATCATCCATGGTGTTAGCAACCAAGTCAAATGTTAAAGGCGCCGGCATATGAATAATCATGGTGTGCCCACCAGATGCCAAGCAAATCAAACAAGGAAATGTTAATGGGCATTCCTGTTCAACTGCATACACATGCCCATGCAAATGATTCACAGGCACCACTGGAATTCCCAAGCAGGCAGCCAGTGTATTAGCGGCTGTAATACCAACCAACAAAGCCCCCTCCAACCCCGGCCCAACCGTCACCGCAATATGCGTTAAATCCTGTAACCCAACCCCTGCATCTTGCAAGGCATCGTGAATCAAACCATCAATGCATTCGGCGTGCAACCGAGAGGCCAACTCAGGCACTACCCCACCATACCGCTGATGGTGTCGGATTTGAGATAACAACACATTCGAACAAATGGAACGCCCATCCAAAACAGCCACGGATGTTTCATCACAAGAGGTCTCAATCGCCAGTAACATTAAAAAATTCTCAACAAAATATTTTTTAAAATGCCCAAAAACATAAATGCAAGTATGGGTGAAAAGTCAATGCCAATGGACCGTGGAAAAATCTGCTGGAAAGGGCTTAACATTGGATCCGTTATTTGATATAACATCTGAATCAATGGGTGGTACCTGTTGTGAGGTATCCAGGACATTAACACTCGAGCAAGCAGCAGTAGGTATAACCCATCAAATACCAACAGTATCAGCTGTGTAAGGTTAATCATGCAATCTCCTTACTTAGGGCAATCGCTCGATTCAGAGCCGATTCAAGGGTTTTTGCCACCACAGCATCAAAATCATGGGCGGTCATGGCGTTTAAGCCGGCCTCAGTGGTGCCATTTGGCGATGCAACCCGGCGAATTTGATCCGTTGGGTTAGGATCGTCAATTAACATGTGAGCAGCGCCCAACATGGTTTGGATTACCGCTTGCGTGGCGTTGGTTTCATTCAACCCCTTGACCACACCAAAATCAATGCAGGCTTGGGCCATCCGATAAAAAAAAGCAGGCCCGCTGCCAGATACTGCGGTAATGGTATTCAAGTCATTCTCAGTGCAAATCAAACATTCCCCAAATGTTTTGCACAATAAAAGGGTGGTGGATGTTTCATCGTCGCTTAACCCGCCAGAAAAACAAACCCCAGTGAATGCACGCCCAACTTTTGCAGGCGTGTTGGGCATAATACGAACCAATTTATGGTGGGACAATAATTCCTCGCATGTCGCCACTGATACCCCAGCCAACATTGAAATCAGTACATGGTGTGGGCGTAATAATGGTTTCAATTCGGCTGATAGTTCCTGAATCATATTGGGCTTCACAGCCAAAAAGACATACTTGCAGTTCTGCAACATATCCGCCAACGCCATTAGTTGAACATAAGGCGCATTGGCGTGAATCCAATCTTGGCGATCTGGGTGTGGTTCAACAGCTAGGATAGCCACGTCTTGTTGGGCATGATACAAACAATGGGCAATGGCAGCACCCATATTACCAAACCCAATAAAACCTACTGATTTAGCCATTTACAAGGACTCCCATCATGGGTGGAGGTGCTTGTGAGGGTATGGGGGCCAAATGCATTGAAAACCACCGGTACGGCACACGTGCAATTAAATGATTAAACGACTCACTATGGGCAAAAACAATCATGGCTTCTTCCTTCATTCGCTGCTGAATGGCTTGCAATTGGGCCAACTGACTCGAACTAATGTCAAAGGTCTTGGTATTGGCATCAATAAATAGTGTTAACTGATTATTGAGTTCGATCACTTGGTATGGATTGGCTTGGTTCCGAATGGTTTGAATGGCTTTAATTAGGGTCTGTTTTTGTGCACGTGGCAATGAATGGTCAATCTGATTTAAAAACACCATGCGCGCATTCGCTTGGGCCTTGTACTCATTCATGGCTTTAGAGGCACTTGCATTGTAACCATCGATAGTGTGATGGATGGACTGAAACACCAAATAACCAATAATCCCAATCCAAAACAATGCATTACGAACGTGTTTTCCGTGAATGATCATAGTCATATTGTACTAATAAAGGTGCAAATCGTCATTAGCCGTAATTAAAAAAATGGATTTGTTTTTTTTTCATGTCCAATGGTTGTGTTTGGGCCATGACCTGGGCATACAACGGTCTGTTCTGGCAAACAAAATAGTTCATTTTGAATACTGGCAATTAATTGCTGGTGATTCCCGCCTGGCAAATCAGTGCGCCCAATCGACCCTTGAAACAATGCGTCACCAGCCAAAAGCATTGGAGCATTGTACAAATTATCTGTATTGGCCAAAAACAACGATACATGGCCAATGGCATGGCCAGGGGTATGAAGCACTTGAAATTCATGGTCGCCAACGGAAACAACGTCATGGTGGTCCACCGTCTGAGACACGTTAAACGCCCCAGAATACTCAAACTGCATCATATTCGCTTGTTGTGGTAAGAACTTGCGATTGATTTCATCATCAGCGTGGGCTACCACATGAAGTGGGGAATCGCATGCACCAATCAATGCATTCACCCCGCTCACATGGTCAATGTGTGAATGGGTGATCCAAATGGCCGACAACAACGCTTTGGCTGGCAATGCAGCAAGAATAGATGGAATATCCCCCCCTGGATCAACACAAACCGCATCATTAGCACAATCATCCACAAGAATCCGGCAATTTTGCTGATATGGAGTTACAGGTATGGTAATCACATTTAGCATATCTAGAATGGTACCATATACCGTTAAAAACTATCCATGAAAATGAAAGGCACTATCCAAAATCAATGGTGGAGGTGACAGGAGTCGAACCTGCGACCTACGGCGTGCAAGGCCGTCGCTCTCCCAACTGAGCTACACCCCCATTGCATTTGGTACAAATAAGAAGATACCATGAATGCCAACATTTCTACAATAACCCTGAACATCCAATTATAACTCTGCCTAACATTATTGAAGTCCAGAGCATTTGCAAATAAAAAGTAAGTCATAAACGAATAACCTCAGGTATTGAGAAAGGAAGACATAATATCGATATTTTAAGGATGGGTTTGGCCTTACATATTGAATAAACTATCTCGGTTTAGAACAACTTACACATCAGATTGACATATCTAAGATGTTTCTGGGGATGGTTTTGGCGTTATATAACGACATGGTGGGCATACTTGGAATTGAACCAAGGACCTCACCCTTATCAGGGGTGCGCTCTAACCACCTGAGCTATACGCCCTTAAACACTAAGTATAAAATAACAGGCCACATCAAAGACCGACCTTGGTACAGGAAATAAATTCCAGTACCCATACTCCTTAGAAAGGAGGTGATCCAGCCGCACCTTCCGGTACGGCTACCTTGTTACGACTTCACCCCAATCGCTAGCTCCACCTTCGACAGCTGCGTCCACAAGGGTTCGCGCACTGGCTTCGGGTGTATCCAACTTTCATGGTGTGACGGGCAGTGTGTACAAGGCCCGGGAACATATTCAACGCAACGTAGCTGATTTGCGTTTACTAGCAATTCCTACTTCATGTAGTCGAGTTGCAGACTACAATCCGAACTGAGACCGGTTTTATGGGATTGGCTCCACCTCGCGGTTTCGCGACCCTTTGTACCGGCCATTGTAGCATGTGTGTAGCCCAGGACGTAAGGGGCATGATGACTTGACGTCGTCCTCACCTTCCTCCCGCTTTCCACGGGCAGTCTCTTATGAGTCCCCACCATAACGTGCTGGTAACATAAAATAAGGGTTTCGCTCGTTGCGGGACTTAACCCAACATCTCACGACACGAGCTGACGACAGCCATGCACCACCTGTCTCGCAGTTCCCGAAGGCACTCCCCTATCTCTAGGGGATTCTGCGGATGTCAAGTCCTGGTAAGGTTCTTCGCGTATCGTCGAATTAAACCACATGCTCCACTGCTTGTGCGGGCCCCCGTCAATTCCTTTGAGTTTTAACCTTGCGGTCGTACTCCCCAGGCGGTTCACTTAACGAATTATCTTTGGCACTGAAGGGGTCGATGCCTCCAACACCTAGTGAACAAAGTTTACGGCATGGACTACCGGGGTATCTAATCCCGTTCGCTCCCCATGCTTTCGTGCCTCAGCGTCAGAACTAGTCCAGAAAGCCGCCT
>JADHOE010000029.1 GCA_016779165.1 Candidatus Margulisiibacteriota bacterium
GGAAACGACGTGATAACTTGCATTTCAAGCAATGGTAAAAACAACAATACCAAAATTTTATCGGCCACCGTATCTAAAATTTTTCCAATATCAGATTCAATTTTTAATTTACGTGAAATCCAACCATCCAAGAAATCCGTTAGGCAAATAACGGTGTAAAACAGAATAACTACAATTTGCGTAAGATTTGTGGTGTACGGGGTCATCCAAAAAATGAGCCCAACACCCACTATTCGAAGACTGGATATTATGTTGGCAAGTTGGTTGATCATACGTTTAAAGTATAAACCCAATAAAATGAGTTGGCCAGGTTCATTGCCACAGGGTGTTTTTTATTCCACTATTGACTTCAATCCAGGTGGTAACGTAGAATACTACCACACTTAACGAGGTCAAAAAAAAATATGAAGCGAACATTTCAACGTAATACGAGAAAACGGAAAAAGAAGCACGGATTTTTAGTTCGAATGAGAACGGTTGGTGGGCGTCGGGTATTAAATAATCGTCGACGCAAAGGCCGTCATAAAATCGCCGTTTAAGCATTGCCATTAAAGCTATCCAAACATCGCTTTAAAAAAAATGAAATTTCAACGTTTCTAGCCAATAGCCATAATGTGAAGGCTGGGTTATTTACGCTTTTTTATGAAACATCTGCTGGTCCTCGATACGCAGTGGTGTGCCCTAAAAAAGTTGGGTCTTCCCCTGTCCGAAACAAAGTAAAGCGCCAATTACGTGAAATGGTTCAAGCCACAACCCCTATGATGAATCCAAATGTTAGCCTAATTATTATTGCCCATAAAAAAATATTGAGTTCAACCTTTAAAAACACCCGTGACGTGTTATTATGGAATCTAAAAAAAAGGCAGATGATTCAATGCTAGCAATTAGTCGGCAGTTAATATTAGTGTATCAGCGCATTATTTCTCCCTTTTTGGGAGCCAACTGTCGGTTTTACCCCACCTGTTCCCATTATGCGTATGATGCGCTTGGTGAGCATGGTGTTAGGCGAGGTTGGTGGTTGGCCATCAAGCGTTTAGCAAAGTGTCACCCATTTAGCGCCGGAGGCATTGATTTTGTTGAAAGGAAACCCCAATGAACCCAATTACTTTTTTGACCAATGATGTTATGATCCCTTTTTTAAATTTTTCTTACCATAGCATTTACCCCAACTTTGGGTTTGGGATTATTATTTTGACCATTATTGTAAAGGTCATCTTATACCCATTAACCAAGCAGCAATTTGAATCCATGAAAAAAATGCAGGCCATGATGCCAACATTTAAAAAATTAAAAGAAAAACACAAGAATAACCCACAACAAGTTCAAATGGAGACCATGAAATTGTACAAGGAAAACAACATTAATCCATTGGGTGGTTGTTTGCCCATGCTGATTCAATTGCCATTTTTATTTGCCTTGTTTTACACCATGAATGGGGATGCCTTTGCGGCCCTTATTTCTCAGGATACCGTATCCCCTGGGCTAACCTCGTTTTGGTTGGCTAATTTATCACAGCCGGATCACTTGTATATTTTGCCAATTGTGATTGGTCTTGCTACTTACTTTGGCCAAAAAATGAGCACCATGGACCCAAATCAACAAAAGATTTTGATGTTCATGCCAGTGATTATGGTGGTCATTTCGTTTAAAATGCCTGCGGGGGTATTGTTGTATTGGGCCATTTCTCAGGTGATATCATCTGGGCAACAAATTTTGATTATGAGAGGAAGTCAACCCACATGATATTTAATTTATTCAAATCTAATCCTTCGGAAAGCAATCATCAGATTCAGGTGTCTGATGATATGCGGGCCAGTGCAAAGGCATTTATACAATCATTATTGGCCAAAGCCAATTTTAATGCGGTTGTTGCCTTAAACAATGATGTGGCTGAATGTGTGTATTTAATGATTGATGATGAGTATGAAACCGCGCGAATCATAGGGAAAGATGGCCAAACGTTGTCGGCCATGCAAACCATTTTACAATCGTACTTGGCAAAACAGTTTGGTCAGTTCATTCCAGTATTTGTTGATTGCAACGATTATTTCTCCTTAAAAATTGAAAAAGCCCAAGACAAAGCCAAAGAACTGGAGCAAAAGTTGTCAGAGGATCGGCCAAGCATTGAGTTGTTTCCTATGACATCGCTTGAGCGACGTGCCATTCATACCATGTATAAGGATAGTGATCGCATTGCAACACACAGTGTTGGCGCTGGTGAAGATCGGCGCATTGTGCTGACCTTGTCCAATGGTGCATGACACCATTGCGGCCATTGCCACCCCATTGGTGCCATCGGCCATTGGCATTATTCGTGTAAGTGGCCCTGATGCACCACGCATTATGTCGTTAATGTTTCAGTGTGATTCGTCTCAGATTACACCCAGGCAAATGATTACCAAAACAGCATTCAAGTCGGATGGCAAGCCATTGGATGATTGTTGCTTTGTGTTTTATAAAGGCCCTGCATCTTACACAGGCGAGGATGCATTAGAGGTGTTTTGCCATGGCAGTTTATTTATATTAAATGAATGCTTGCAATGGATAATTTCATTGCCCAATTGTCGATTGGCCAAGCATGGCGAATTTACGCAACGGGCATTTGTTAATGGAAAAATGAATTTGTCTAAGGCGGAATCCGTTTTGGATATCATTGAATCAAATAGCGATGTGTCCCATGATATTGCCTTGAGCCAGTACGAAGGGCATGTGTTTAAAACCATATTACGCATTCGTGACCATTGCATGACATTATTACAGCAAATTGAGGCATCGCTGGAGTTTCCAGACGATGTTGGGCCCATTAATGATGCTGCTGTTGCATCGGATTGTTTATCCTTAATGTCGGATGTGGCGAGCATTATCCAGGCCAGTGACTATGGCGCTTATGTAAAAAAAGGCATCACGTATTTGATTGTAGGGGAGCCCAATGTGGGAAAATCTTCCTTGCTTAATGTGCTTTCTGGGGAGTCGCGTAGCATTGTATCGGAAATAGCTGGCACCACGCGCGATTATATAGATATTTCTATTCAATACAAAGGTGTATTGATAACGCTCATTGACACAGCGGGCATTCGAGATACAACCAATGCCATTGAGCAATTGGGAATTGATTCCATTAAAGCATTGTCCACGTCATGCGATGGTGTGCTTGTGATGGATGATTGTCAAACACCCGGCCATCCGCCACTTCCGGATTTTATTAATGCAGACAAGCCCGCCATTTTTGTTAAAAACAAGCATGACCTAATGCCCAACCATATGACGCTTTCAGAAAATACCATTCCTGTATCCTGCAAAACTGGGCTGGGTATACAGGCATTAAAAGATACCCTTGTGACAACATTTATTCGTCCTGAGGATTACCAACCCAAGCAAATGCTATGCAATATGCGTCAAATTGGGGCACTTCGTGCAGCCTCTTTTCACATTGACCAGGCCAATCATGCTTTAGCCAATGGCGCAACACTGGATGTGATTAGCATTGAACTCAGGGATGCTGTCGATCGATTATCTGACATTTTAGGGGACCATGTTACCGAGGAGCTGTTGGACGGCATATTCGCTAAATTTTGCATCGGAAAGTAGCCACCTAAGATGGCTGTTGATGGGACGTTTCTTTTTTTTTGGTTGAATCTTGAACGTGTTGGTCCAAGGATGCCAATAAACTTTTCATGCGAATTTGTTCATGGTGAAATTTCTTTAGGCGTCGGTGAAAGTCATCGGTAATTAATGCGTATCGCCGATTCAAATATTGAAATGTAAATGCAATTGCAATCACTTGAATCAATACAAATGCAGCCATTTGAACCAGCATAATAAATACTGAATTATTGGAAAAAATAGATAGAAATGAAATAAGGGGTGTATTGCCAGATGATTGGTTATCACTGCTGGTGTAGGAATTGGCATTAAACGATGGCTTATTTAACGCATTTTCTATGTTTTCACGCCATAAACTGGCCATTTGGTATACTGTTAAATCAGAGCCAATTACATCCGATGGCGTTGCCCGAAAAATCTCAATGTTATCAATATACGCCACATAGTCTGCCTTGTTTCGACGAATGCGAATTCGGCTTAGATTTGCTTTTGTTTCACCCGCTTCTTTTAACGATGAAAAAATGTTTTCTGATCGCTCAAAAGCAGAAGAAAATACCTGTTTGGTACCAACGTCTCTTATTTTAATAACAATATCACCATTGAGCTTTATCACTGGAATCAATTCCTGGTTATCGACAATGGTCGATAGCTGAAGATCAACCGGATATGCCAATATATTTAAAAATAACAACCAAACAATGGGTATTTTTTTTAACATTTACTGATAGTTTAATTGCTTTAATCGGCTGCGTAAACGGAGAATCGCCTTTGTATGAATTTGAGACACCCGTGATTCGCTTACCCCCATTACAAGCCCAATTTCACGAAGTGTGATTTCTTCAAAGTAGTAAAGCACCAATACTTTTTTTTCTTGATTGGGCAGTTCTTGAATCACATTCTGAATCAATGATTTTCGTTCTTTATTTTCAAGAAAGATATCGGGGGTAAGAAGTTTTTGATCTTCAATCGTATCTGCAAAACTGGTGGTGGCGTTATCAGAATATGTTGGTTCATCCAAAGAAATCAAAAATGATCGCGATACTTCCGTCATCATTTTGTTTAATTTTTCTTTGGTAATGCCCAATTCATCGGCCACCTCTTCATCGGATGCTGAACCCCCGTCTTTTCGAATTTCAATGGCTTTGGTTGCTTGTTCAATTTGACGCGCTTTTCGGCACAATGTTTGCCCGCCAAGCGTGTAACGGCGAAGTTCATCCAAAATGGCCCCACGTATGCGTGGCACAGAGTAGGTTTTAAACTGAACACCTTTAGATGTATCAAACTTCTTTGCGGCATCAATTAACCCCATGGAGCCAATGGCATGCAAGTCATCCTTGGTGACACCAGGCGGCAAGTTCATGGTCATACGATTAACCACAAACTTTACCAGGTAAAGGTGACTAATGACCAATTGATTTTCATTTTTGTTGGTGACTTGGGGGTAATTATTTGTCAATGGTGGCTCCTCTAAGTTTTAAAATGGTAATGATCATCGGGCTAGCTATAAACAATGATGAATAGGTGCCCACAAACAATCCCATCATCAGCACTGCTGAAAACACCTTTAACGAAAGCCCACCAAAAAAATAGATGGCGCCCACCACAAGCCCTGTGCTTATTGATGTGTGTATGGACCGTGCCAATGTGTTGTTGACTGCAGTATTCAACACAGATTTTGACCATAGGGTGGGGTCTTTTTGTTGGCGAAGCTTTTCTCGAATTCGGTCAAAAATAACAATAGTATCGTTGATTGAATACCCCAATACAGTGAGCAACGCTGCCACATAAGCAGTATTAATTTCCAACTGAAACAAGGCGCTTAACGACAGCAAAACCACTGTGTCGTGAAGCAGGGCAATAATCGAGGCAATCCCAAATACCAACTCAAACCGCCACGAACAGTAGATTAAAATCGCAATGGACACAAATAATATAATGACCATGGATGTGGTTCGCAATTGATCCCCAATAGAAGGCCCAATGATATCAACTTCAAGCACGTCAAATGCCCCAATATTAGATGATATTTGATCAAACAGTGCGTTTCTTTTTTCAACATCCATGTTCTGGGTTTTGATGATGATATCATTTGACCCTGTGGATTGTATGGTGTGTTTATCAAGTGATAAACCAACCAGGATATCACGTAACGATGATTCAATATTGACGGAGGGTTTTTCGAATCGAATAATAAGGCTCGTGCCACCAGTAAAGTCGATGCCCAAATTAAATACATGACCCATCTGATTTAAGTTGTTAAACATGCCAGCCACACCAATGGCAATGATAAGCCCAGAAATGGAATACCATAACCGTCGCTTTTTGATAAAGTTAATCATGCGTGCCTCCGCTAATTAGCAGGTAGTGCGGCAACTTGAACCGACTTAAAAAAAGTTCGATAAACAATTTTGTTACAAAAAGAGACGAGTACATGCTGACCAACACCCCAATGCTTAAGGTTAATGCAAACCCTTTAATTGACCCAGTGCCCAACCAAAACAACACCATGGCAGAAAATAAAGTGGTAACGTTGGAGTCAAGAATCGCAACAAAGGCCTTAGAAAACCCTTCCTTAATGGAAGATCCCATGGTGTCCCCATTTTTATATTCATCTTTAATGCGACAAAAAATAATGATATTCGCGTCGACAGCCATGCCCAATGTTAAAATAAGGCCTGCTATTCCTGGCAAGGTTAAGGTGGCATCCATTAACTTTAGAATGGCCAAGGTAAATGTGGCGTAATACCCCAATGCCACCACCGCCATTACCCCAAAAAAACGAAAAGAGATGATCATGTAAAGAATCACTAAGCCAAAACCGATCATGCCAGCAGTTGCCCCACCTTTAATGGAATCCAGTCCCAGTGTTGGGCCAACAAATCGATGTGATAAAATTTCAACTGGAACAGGCAATGAGCCAGCGCGAAGTTTAATGACCAAATCTTTGACTTCTTCAGTGGTGAATGACCCAGAAACAACGGCGGTTCCTCCCATAATGGGCTCATTAATATTGGGGGCAGAAATGGGAACCCCATCCAGTAGCATCGCGATGGGTCGCCCCACGTTATTTTTACTAACGGTGTAAAAAATATCACTGCCCTCTGCATTAAATTTAATGTTCACAACGGGGCTTCCATAGGGGTCTGTACCGGCATATGCTTCAGCAATTTGGCTGCCTTGCAAGACTTTCTTACCTAAAATTAATGGCCGTCGAAGCACATCATTGCTGCTTAGTTCTTGGTTAAAATACACAATATTGGCATCGGCACCAAAGAGCAATGTTTTTTCTTCTTCTGTTAATCGTTCGACATTTTGAGGCCCCCACTGGGCTTCATGAAATGTCAGCTGAGCCGTTTCTCCAATTAATGACAACGCGCGATCTAAATCTGAAACCCCAGGAAGCTCCACCACCACTTGGTTAATGCCTTTTTTCATAATCAGCGGTTCCGTAAGCCCCAATGCATTGATTCGGCCACGAATGACATCGATAATGCCCAGCATGTCTTCATTGGTTACAGCGCGATCGGGGGCCTCTTGGGCCTCCAAAATAATGGATACCCCACCTTTAAGGTCCAAGCCCAATTGAAAGGGCTTGTTCATTAACGCCCAAATCGATAAAGAAAATACGAACGCAGCAAATAAGAATCGTTTAAAAATTGACATAATGGGTTACCGAAATAATTTTCATTATACCTAAATGCTGCCGCAGTAGTAACCCTTTTTATTGCTGTTATAACATTGCCAACTGCCCCAATTGATCTTCAACTTTGACGGCTTCGGTGGTTTCGTTCATTTTATTGAATAACGTGAGCGCATTCAAAAAACAGGTGCGAGCCTCGGCAAATTGATTGCGTGTTTTGAACAATTGGCCCAAGGCTTTATTGGCATTGGCTTGACCCAAGCGATCATTAATTTTGGTAAACCCTTCCAACGCAGCGTTGAATTGTGTTTCTGCATCGTCTGTATTGTTCAATTGAAGTGCCGCTTTTCCACCCCCTAACGCAGCGCTTGCCATCCCCCAGTCATCCCCCAATTCGCGGTAGGCATCACGTGCATTGTTGAACATTTGGATGGCTTGATCAAAATCGTGTCGCGCCAAATGAATATGACCAAGTTCAATATGCGCATCAGCATTTCCATAGGCATCGTTGCATTTAAAAAAGTGCGTTAATGCCGTTTTAATGGCTGATTCTGCCACATGCAGTTCATGATCGTGCCGATTCAGTTGCCCTAACCCTAGGTGGGCATGCCCCAACCCATTGTCATTGTTTTGAGATGCATAGCCAGCAATCGCTTGTTCGTAAAATGCTTTGGATTCTCTCGTGTTTTCTAACATGCGGTGCACCTCTGCCAACCCCCTTAATGCATGGGCATGGATTAAGGATTCATTGGGTGCGTCATTCAGTATGCGGTCGTAACCTGCTTTTGCATCATCATATTGACCAGCCAGCCGGTGGTCCTCAGCGGTGTCTAATATTTGTTCAAGTGTCATTAGAATCTCCTTTTATTCATTAAATGTGCATAATTTTTCAATTTGAGCCCAATGGTAATGTTCGGATAACTCGTTAACCAATTTCAAAATGTGATGATTATCGAATGGGGGGTGTTTTGATGTGAAACGGCAAAACCATTGGGAAATCATTTGGTCTTTTTCTGGGGAATGGACGGCTTTTCCACGATTAAACAGCTCAACTGGTTCACACCCATTGGCAGTGGCGATTCGGTTTAATTCATGGGCAATGTCTGTGGGGGAATGATCACTAATAATCACCACATCAATGCCGTGGCATGTGCCTGGTTGTATGGATGGGGTTGAAATTGGTGGCATGTGGATGGGCTTAAATGACGAGGGGGTAAACCCTGGGCAGGTGTCGCCCAATCGTTCGATAACGGCTGTGGTAAATGCGTTGGTAGACAGTGCGGATGTTGGGTTTAAATCGCCCGTCATTTTGGAATCGTAAAAGGTTTTTGCAAGGGCATGCTCAATGGTGTCAGCAACATCATCCATGCCAATGTAGCGGCACATCATAATGGCCGATAAGATCATGGCCGTGGGATTTGCCAGCTGTTGGCCTGCAATGTCGGGTGCCGCCCCATGAACAGCCTCAAACATGGCCACGTCTTGGCCAATATTGGCGGAGGGCGCTATGCCCAACCCGCCAACCAAGCCAGATGTTAAATCGCTAATGATATCGCCATTCATGTTGGTGGTGACAATCATGTCAAACTGAGACGGGTTTACCACCAATTGATGCGCACAGTTATCAATAATCATATGCTTGGCATTAATGCCAGGGTACTGTGTTGATAACTGTTCAAATGAGCGTTTCATCATGCCTTCTGTTTTTTTAAGAATATTGGCTTTGGTAGCGCAATGAATGCTTTTTCGTTGGGTTAGCTTGGCGTATTCATACGCAAATGTATTAATGTAGTTGCAGCCATATTCACTTATGAGCTTAATGGAATGGGCAATGCCTGGCTGATGTGAATATTCAATGCCAGCATACAAGTCTTCAATATTTTCTCGAATCACCACCAAATCAATGGGGGTGTCTTTAAATAAAGATGGTACATTTGGGTATTGTTTTACAGGTCGAACATTGGCGAATAACCCAAAGTATTTTCGTAAATACACATTTGCGCTTCGTTCACCAAAACCAACGGGCGTACTTAGCGGGCCTTTTAACACCACTTTGGTTTGTTTAATGGTGGCCAGTGTGTCTTCGGGCACGCCTGTGGCAATGCCATTTCGAAAGCATGCCTCGCCTGCTTGGCAATGAACCCAGTTTAAGGGGGCAGATGCGGCGTCAAGGATTTGAAGCGTCGCATCCACAACTTCCTGACCAATGCCATCACCAGCAATAACGGTAATGTGCTGTGGCGATGCCATGGGGTTTTTATCGGTGGGTTTTAAATCACCTTTAGGATAGTTGTCGGATGGCTTCATATAATACAATACTAACAGAGTTCGCCAAATTTAAGCTTCGAATATTTGGGTTGGCCATTGGAATGGTAATGAGTCGGTGCAAGAAAGCATCTTTATAGATATCTGGCAGTCCAGTGGTTTCGCTTCCAAAAATAAGTCGCTGGTGGTGCTCGTACCTTACGTTGGTATAGGGCACACTGGCTTTGCTGGACAATAAATACGGCGATGTATCTTTAATGTCAGCTAAATATTGGCGCGCATCTGGAATATGTTCAAGTGCCACATGTTTCCAATAATCCAAGCCGGCCCGCTTCAGGTATTTATCACTGAGCGAAAAGCCCAGGTCACCAACCAGTACCAGTTTTGAGTTTGTGGCCGCACATAATCGGGCAATGGTGCCTGTATTTTGAGGTATTTTTGGTTCAACTAAAACAATTTCAGGCATGGTGCACACCAAGAATGGGCATCATTTTTACACCCTAAACCAGAAAGGTACCATTTTCGTAACACAATTCACCGTCCAACAGAATCGATGATTTATCGGTAAATCGACACACAAAATCGTGGTGAATGCTCGACCTATTTTTTCCACCGGTTTCGGGGTATGACGCCCCTATTGCCATATGAATGGTGCCGCCCATTTTTTCATCATACAACGTGTTAAACGTGTGATGTGTGATTTCTTTGTTGGTGCCAATGGCAATTTCTCCAATGCGATTGGCACCGTCAATTTGGAACACTCGGTTTAACAATTCTTGGCCTTTTTTTGCTTGCCAATGGGTGACAATACCATCGCAAATGGTAAGTGATAGCCCCTGCACTTCTTGCCCAAAAAGCAGGGACGGAATATCGAATGTGATGAACCCGTTGCCAGACGACTCATGCGGAGAAGTAAAAATCTCGCCAGATGGCATGTTGCGTTTTCCATCGGAGTTGATCCATTTTCGGTTATGAATATCAAATGAAATATCAGTGCCCTTTGATTTAAATTGAATGGTACGGGCAGCATTAAACCGGGTCACAAGGCCGGCTTGCATTTCTGATAATGCGCCCCATTGAGTGTTTGGATGATCGTGGGCTAAAAAACAGGCGTGAGCAATAAACGAGGCATAGGCAGATAGGGTCATTTTTGCGGCATCTGCCAAACTTTGTGTGGGGTAATTGCAAATCACCCATTTTAAATCACCAGTTGCCCCCCGGGTCATTTTAAGATGCTTAAGGGTGTTTCGGCTTGCGGTGTGGGTGGCAATTTTTTCATCACTGACCCCCTTTAGTTCAAACAGGTCATACGGCGCATGAATAATAATAAATGCATCCACATTAGCCACTGCATGGGCATAAAGCAATGGCTCCTTCACCAGGGCATCTGGGGATGCATAATCGTAAAACTGGCGCTGGGCACCCTTTAAGGCAATATCAAATTCACAGGTGGCCCCATTTTTTAAAACGGCTTTTTGACACGCCAATACAAGGGGCTCAGCCAATGGTGTGGATCGAATCAATACCCGCTGGCCAGGGGTTATATTGCAACAATAGTTCACCAACAAGTCGGCATATTTTTCAATGTCGGGGGGGTGCATTGTCATCAGGCGTCCTTGCCCAATGGGGCATACTGAAGCACGTCCAGTTTAAAATGACCCACGGCAGCAAAGGCATGCTCAAAAATTAGCGATTGAATGGTTTCATAGGCGGCCCATTGAGTGGTGTTGGTAAAGCAATACAATTCAAGAGGCACACCCTGAAGGGACGATTGCCCTTGCCGAACCAAAAGGGTTAACGAGGTATTAATATTGGGATGATTGCTTAAATAAAAATGCATGTACAATCGAAAAAGTCCCATGTTGGTTACGGATGCAATGGGCGCTGTGTTGGTCGATAAAAAATGATCCATAAAGGGATTAAAAAGGGCATTGGTTTTTAACGAATCCATCAACGTATTTGTGCAAAACTGAATGCCTTGGGCATTAATAAATAACGATCGTTTGATTCGGCGTGCCTTGGTTTCTTCCATGCCTTTCCAATTTTTGACACCTTCCGATACCAATGCATAGGTTGGAATTGTTGTAATGGTTTTATCCCAGTTTTGTACACGAAGGCTGGAAATATTAATATCAAGAATATTGCCATCCGCGCCATATTTTGGAATTTCAATCCAATCGCCTTCTTTTACAATGCCCAACAAGGTCACCTGAATGCTGGCAACGAACCCCAAAATTGAGTCTTTAAAAATGAGCAACAGAATGGCGGTAAGCGCACCAAGGCTACTTAAAATAACCACCGGGGATTTGTTCATTAATATGCTTAAAATGGATACCCCAGCGCCAATGCCAATGATGACCTTTATGAGTTGTTGAATGGTGCGAATGAGTGCGGTATTTAAGGGGTATCGGCTGGTTGTGATTTCCAGCACGAAGGATAATAGTTGGTTAATAAATATCACCAATGCAATGACTATCCCCACCAACAGTAGAGGAATGCCCAACGATAACGAGGCGGGCAGGTGGCCACTGGTTAAGCCGTATTGAATCATGGTGTAAATCACCAGCAACGATACCAGCATGGTGGATGATTTAAAAATGTGGGTCGACTTCAATTGCTGGAAAGCACCGGTTGGTTGTTTTGCCATTATGGCCGCCACACACCCAATGATGATGCGCTTAATTAGGAAATACGTCAGAACCAAGGCTCCCCCTGCAAGAAGAAGCATTGCCCAAGGGTGGCTGGCGAGAGTGGTTAGGAGCTGTTGAGTAGTTTCGAAACGGCTGGTCATTGGTATGTGAACGCTTGGTGAGAGCACCTAACCCCGGCTATGCCGATTGAGTAAGCAAGGCTGCAATATCGGTGTATTTTTTGGCAGTTTCTTCGACAATGTGATCCGGCAACGTGGGGATTGGTGACGCTTGATCCCAATCGGTCGATGCAATATAATCGCGCACAATTTGTTTGTCGAAACTTGCGGGAGATGTGCCAACCGTATAGGTTGCACTGTCCCAAAATCGAGACGAATCTGGTGTAAGCACTTCATCAATTAATATGATTTCGCCATCCAAAAGGCCAAATTCAAATTTGGTGTCCGCAATGATTATGCCTTTTTTAGCGGCATATGCGGCTGCTTTTTCGTAAATGGATATGCTTAAGGTTTGCAGTGCATTGGTTTGTTCTTGGCCAATGTGATTTGCCATTTCGGCAATGCTAATATTTTCATCGTGGCCATCAAACGATTTGGATGCAGGTGTGAACAACGGTGTGTCTAGTTTTTGGGCCAATTGCAACCCTTCGGGCAATGCATGCCCGCACACAGAACCAGTGGCTTGATAATCTTTCCACCCTGACCCAATAATGTACCCTCGCACCACACATTCAAAGGGAATCAGCTCTGTTTTTTTAACCAACATGCTTCGTCCCTCTAAAATTGAGTGGAATGGGCGAGTTTCGCTGGGAAAGTCATCCACATTGGTGGATACCATGTGATGCGGAACATCGTTTCCAAGCCAATCAAACCAAAATGAACTGATTTGGGTTAAGATGGCCCCTTTATTTGGAATGCCACGTTCAATAACTTCGTCAAATGCAGATACTCTGTCAGAAGAAACAATGAGTAAATGCTCACCAAAATCCAGAACATCCCTTACTTTTCCTTTTCGGAATACAGGAAGGCCTTCAAAATTAAATGTTGTATGTGTATTATTTGATGTGATCATCATTGTATTATAAAAGCGGGGGTCTGCGCTGTCTATACTCGTCGAATACCTGGGCATGGTGATCGTGCAACGAATCATACACCACCAAAACAAAGGGGTGAATGTAGCGCCGTTTATGCAACTGATGGTACGTATTGGCCAACGAAAAATCCCGCCGGCTTGAAAATGATGGCAGCTTATTCGTATGTTGGTGCAAGGTGTGCATGGGCTCTGGTGGCAAATGAAGCACGATGGCCATGGGCCGCCAAGCGCGTTGGGTGCCCACATAGTGGTCCAATGATTCAAAGGCATTTGCAATAATCGTGCGTTCCATGGTCAATTGCAGTTTATTTTTTCGAATACTGTATTGAAATAGCATGTGATGGTGATTTTTCCCCGGGCCAATCCATTCGTTAGGGTGGCGGTACGAAAATGCCATCAATTGGTACCCTTGCTTGAACAAGTGCATGCTCAATTCTTGGTAGGATTTATTCACCGGTTGGGGATCGATTTTTTTGATTAGCCGGCGCATCACAGGGCCATAACTGGGGGGTGAAAGGTGGGCCACCAATACAATCACATGGGGTTTGTGTGGTACCGAATGTTGGTTGTACGGCATAAGTTCAATGGGATCCATTATAGCAGCATTGGCACTGAGTGATGCAAAAATGGCCACAACAACCATGCGTATTGGGCATGCCCCTAGCGTTTGCATGATGGCATTAAGCCGATGGTGGGCAAACACGGCATTGGGCAAGCGATACAATATGATCGGGCATGGGTTGTTGGATAGGCACGTGATTGGCAATGCCAGTCTCTGAAATGACAATGCCAGTGCAGTTTAGGTCTTCGGCAATTTGTCGAACGTTGTTGGGATTATCATCGCAAAACACAAGTTGCGATGGGTCCCGCCCGTGGGCCATTAAAATGGCATGCAGCATGTCAGAAAAACGGGGGGATGGCTTGGCTGCCCAAATCCAGTGGGTATGGCCCAATTGCTTGGCCATTTGGTGAGCATAAAACCCCATAACCGGGGTAAGCCCAGTGGTGTTCATTACATAATGATCGGCATTAATGCAAACAACGGGCATGGTGGGGCGTTTGCGTAGTGCATCATGCACCGCTTTATATACATAATGGTTGTTTTGGTCCAACGATGCGGCCAACACAATGGTATCTGCCTCGTGAGGCGACTCTACAATGGTGGCATTGGCCATGTTAACGTAACTGCGAGAGGACTGCTTGCCGTAAACAAACACGCGTTGGTGGGCCAAATGATGCTTAACATCGGGTAACCAATGGCAGGCCAGGCCGGATGACACAATGCGTTCGATGGGAATGTGCAATCCAAATTCATCCATTTTTTTTGATATCTCGGCAATGCTTTGGTTGCTGTTGTTGGTGATCATGTAAATATCGATGCCATGGGTGGCGCAGTGATCAAATACAGAATAAATGGCCTTAAATGGGCCGGAACTATTGTAAATGACGCCATAGGCATCCAAGCCCAAAATGGACGTGGGGCGCAACCGTTCACAAAGCGATTGGATGGTTACCATTGCAGTAACCCAATGCCATAGCCTTTGGCTCGAATGGCGTCAATAATGCCTGGCAGTGCAGCAACAGTGGCCTTGGAGTTGTGCATGAGCACAATGCTTCCCGGTTTAATACGACGCATCACTCGGGCATGAATGTGCTGGGGCGATGGCAGTGTACCGTCTGGCTGTTTGTAATCTGCGGCATTGACATCCCACATCACCACAGTGAGTTGCTGTTTTTTTGCAGCATGAATCAAAAAGTTATTGAATCGCCCACCCGGAGGGCGCACGTACACAATGGGGGTTGGGTGCAATTGTTGCACCGCTTTGGTGGTGGCAGACAATTGCAAGTTGACTTGGTCTTGCGACATTTCATCCAATCGGTAATGGGCCCAGGTATGGTTTCCAATGGCATGGCCATCGGTAATGATTTGTTGAAGGATATGCGGAAACTTGGCGATCATGTTTCCAACCAAAAAAAATGTTGCCTGAACGTTTTTTTCTCGAAGAACAGTCAGTAATTCAGGTGTAATGGTATCATCGGGGCCATCATCAAAGGTGAGTGCAACGTGGTTGTGGTTGCGTGGCATGTGCCACATGACCCGCGAACTGGGCTGGTTGGTTAAAATACCCGTTTGCTGAGTATCGATGTGCACATTTTGTGCCGAAAACACAGGGCCAGCAATCAACATAACCCCAAACCAAAGCAAAGCCATAGTGTGATTATGCCACAGTTTGCCACGCCAACCAAGAACGACTAAACGAATATATTAATGAAAAAAATACAGGTTACTATCGGAGCCGGCCAAAAATACAACATTGTTGCCAACGGATACGGCGTTCACTTCCATGTCTGTCTTAGCAAATGATTCTTGGTTGGTGGTCACGTTAGTGCCAACCAAAACTTTTGAATTGTATGTTTTAAGTGTATTCAAATTAGCCTCTAATAAATCCCTTATTTTTGGTTGGTGCTCCCTTTGACCGTTACAAGGGGTGGTAATACTTGGTTCTCCATATCCATTACAATATGTATCTGGTAGAGGCGTATCATCCGTAGAGATGTAATCAACAAACGATTGGCTGTGGTGATTAAAACGGTTTGGTTCAAAAAAGTAGTCACTAATGTTGGCAACAGCAAATGTAATACCTTGACCTTCATCGCGCAAGACAAAGCGGTTTGAGAAAAAGAATTGGTTCGATGCCCGACCAGGGCCGGTGCGTTCGTAGGTCTGATATTCCACAGTTCCATCTCCACTTACATGGTGTGTGTCAGGTTCAAAAGCCTGTACAGGAGTACTGTGAGGCCCAAGTTTTTGAATGCCGGATAAAAAGTAAGGTTGACCAGTAAACTGATACTCATCACAATTTGGTCTAGTTTTTGCACCTCCACAAGAATGTAAATTCCACGCAATACCAGGCAAATATAAGGTGTTGTTTTGGCCAACGGCCAAGGGGGTATATGAGAGTTCCCCAGTACCATTCGCACAAACGCTTGATCGAACATATGCCAAATCCGGATATTGTGAAGTATACGTCAGATCGTCATTCCTAAATTTCTCATTTTGGTTTTTAATAAATATGTCTTTATGGTTAAATTGTGCGCAGTATTTTCCATAAGGTGATGTGCTTGAGCTATCGCTTGAGTCTAAATTAAACGCGTTATTAGGGGTCACGTCAAACAGAAAAAATGAAGTGGTATTTCTCGTATTTACTAAACCACTGTAAAGATTAGAATTGTAATAATTAAAATGAAGAGAAACTGCATAAATAACGGTATAAATTCCATCTAATTTAATGGCCGACATGGCTGTTATTGTTCTATCACTTTTATGAGATGCATCTAAAGGGTTAATGTTATGGCCACCATTTAATCCGTTTGGTCCAAAAATCTGCGATTCGAGCTCTCCATTATAATTATGAGTATTGTTTGCATTATCTTTATCTATAGAATTAAAATTGGTGAATCCAGTTTTCTTTACGAACTTATCGTGCTCAAAAAACACATTGTCGCCAGAGATTACCACGGGCAGTTGATTGGTGGGATGGTAGTCGGAAATGTTGAGTTCTTTTTCTACAGTTAGATTATTGGCATTCAGTTTAAGAAGCTTT
>JADHOE010000003.1 GCA_016779165.1 Candidatus Margulisiibacteriota bacterium
GGTTAAAGGTATGGGAACATTTTAAGCAATACTCAAATGCTGGGAATACAGCATTATTCGCAATGCAATGATTGGCTTCAGCTTCAAATTCATTAAAAAGGGTTAACAATCGATCAACACTGGCAACATTAAAGTTATAGTGGCAATGGGCCACTTCAAAGTTTTTATAAATGTCTGAATACGTTATTGGCACCCCAGCTGGTGACCGTTGCCATTGAATATCCATCACATGGTCCACGTTTTGAATGTACATCGCCAGTCGTTCAAGGCCATATGTAATTTCAACCGATACCGGGTTACAATCAATGCCACCGCATTGTTGAAAATACGTGAATTGGGTAATTTCCATACCATTCAGCCATACTTCCCAACCCACCCCCCATGCCCCCAACGTTGGGGACTCCCAATTGTCCTCTACAAAACGAATATCATGGTCTTTTGGGACAATGCCAATGGCTTCAAGGCTTTGTAGGTAGCGCGATTGTATATCCATTGGGGATGGCTTCATGATTACCTGATATTGAAAATAATGCTGCAAGCGGTTTGGATTTTCTGCATAACGGCCATCCGTTGGCCGACGCGATGGCTCAACATACGCCACGTTCCACTCATCTGGCCCCAAACACCTTAAGGCTGTATGTGGGCTCATGGTTCCAGCACCTTTTTCGGTATCGTAAGGAAACAGCAGCAAACAACCGTTATTTGACCAAAATTGATTCAACGATTGAACGATATCTTGAAAAGTTTGCATTGCCATTTATTTTACATGACAACACGTATTAAAAAAACCCTACCTAACGGTAAATCTTATTCATTTTTGACCCACCGCCGATACAACGTATGCCATTCATCCATAAACGATACTTTGCCTTGGGTATTAAACCGATTGGGCTTTTCCTCATCATACATTGGTGCAACATCGGCATTAAACGCCACGTCCAATGTTGGTACCGGTTTTTCCTTTCGCTTTTTTTGTCCCATTGTGTCCCCCCTTGTTTATTGATATTCCCAAACTCACGCATTTTAAACGTATCTGAATGCTTCATTTTATAGAATAGGCTCAAAATTAGCATATTCTTTTTTCTAAATGTTTTTATTAAACCATCGATAACTCCAATTGTAGGAGGTATCATGTTTCGACTATTTGACGCTTTGGTTCTAGTAACATCACTTTCCACATTTGGGTTATGCATTTATGTGTACATCACAAATGGCGTAACCGATGCCTTATTTATTGGTGTATTCGGAATTTTTATTTTGACATTAAGCATTTACGTTAAACTTCTTCGCATTGTTCATTTTGTGCTATACAAAACTCTTGATCAATACGAAAAAAATGATGGAGACACTTATGGATAAAACAGAAATCATTGTTGCCGGTATTTTATTCTTTAGCTTAGCCATCACTGCCTTTTTACTCACCCTGATTGAATTTGTAAACATGGATAAACACCCCGACAAATATAAAAACCCACGATATAAAAAATCATTAAAAGGAGCATTAAAAATGGCAAAAAAAACAAAACCAGTATTGAAAGGAAGCATCGCGGCAAAAAAAACAACCACCAAAAAAACGGTAGCCCCTAAAAAGGCAGCGCCTAAAAAAACCGTCGCCGCTAAAAAAGCAAGCACCAAAAAAACGGTAACCCCTAAAAAGGCAGCGCCTAAAAAAACCGTCGCCGCTAAAAAAGCAAGCACCAAAAAAACGGTAACAGCTAAAAAGGCAGCGCCTAAAAAAACCGTCGCTGCTAAAAAAGCAAGCACCAAAAAAACGGTAACAGCTAAAAAGGCAGTGGCTAAAAAAACCGTCGCCGCTAAAAAAAGCGTAACCAAAAAAACAGTAACACCCAAGCGGGCTGTGGGCCGATCAGCCAAACGAAAATAATCTACTTAGGTGTGGGGTAATAGGTTGCGCAATTGGTGGGGTTTTCCCACAACATCACCTTCTTTAATACAGCATTGGCTGGCACTTTCGGTGCCAGCTTGTCGTAAAAATACTTGGCCAACAACTCGGCAGTGGTATTAAAATCCACCACATCATTTAATACTTGGTGATCCAAGGTATCAACTAAGGCATTCAATGCCTTTTTCATGTCTTTAAAATCCATCAACATCCCCACTTTTTCATCCAACATTTCACCAGCCACGCAAATTTGAACCTTATAGGTGTGGCCATGCATCCTGGCACAATCCCCATCGTAATGCTCCAAGTAATGGGCAGAATCAAATGTTTTTTCAACGGTTAATTCATACATGTTGTCAGTTTAACACAATGCGTCACTCATGAACATTCACCCGCATATCGGCATGCCAAATCAAGCACCATGGCCCCAACAAACATGGTGGCATCATCGGCATAAAAATCAGGGGTATGCACGGGTATAAACGGCCCCCCTGCTTGTTTTGCTCCAAACCTAAAAAACCATGCTGGAAAATGCTGGGCATACACCCCAAAGTCTTCAGACGCCATGTTGGGTGCAACCAACCCCACGTCACCATTGGGGCCAAGCGCATCGTGAATCGCCCGTCGGGCAACTTGTTCAAGTTGTGGATCATTTTTAATGGCTGGGGATACGGGCTCTATATCAACATCAACCGAACTAATGGTTGCCAACCCACTCAATGCACCATGAATGGCCAGCCGTTTTTCAGCACTCAAACATCGAATTGTTCCTTCCAAAACACCGGTATCTGGAATAATATTATGGCGATCGCCGCTGTGCAGTTGGGTCACCGTTATCAAATTGGTGGCATCGCCTAATTGGTTGTTTATTGCATCTATAGCCAAACATCGCTCAGCGAGCGTTGGAATGGGGTTATGGCCTTCTTTTGGGCGGGCAGCATGGGCCGATTTGCCATGCACGATTAATTTAAACCGGTCTGAAAACGATGATATCACCCCGGGGTGAAGCACCACCTGCCCAACATCGTAACGTCGGTCCACATGCCCACCAAAGATTGCTGTCACATTGTTTGGCAACAATCCCGATGCCATGATCATCTTAGCCCCTACACCCAATTCTTCAGCTGGTTGAAACACCAATAGCACATCGCTTGGTGGCGGTGATTGGGACAGCAATCGTGCCGCCCCAATGGCCCAGGCCATGTGAACATCGTGGCCACACGCATGCATCACCCCAGCATTCACCGACGCATGGGGCAAGCCTGTTGCTTCCTGAATCGGAAGCGCGTCCATGTCTGCCCGAAGGGCAACTGGCGGCAGATTGGAATCTTGCCCAATCAGTCGAGCAACAATCCCTGTGCCCACCCGTTCAATCCATCGGGTATTGCAGTGTTTAAGAGCAGCAAGCAAACGCGCCTGCGTCTGTAATTCATTATGAGATAGCTCTGGATGCCTATGAAGGTCACGTTGCAAGTCAATCAATTGCCGCTGAAGCATGTCCGAAAAACAATCACCAATTATTTTTTTTAACTTGGAAGGCATGCATTAAGTATAACAAAGCACCAGCGGCCCTGCCGAGAACTATGCCGCAATTGAAAAATGAAATATAAAAAACTAAACAATCGATAATAAGTAAATAATTTTTCAGCGATGTTTCAACCGGAGTGGGTTCTCAAAGTTTAAACGCCTCACCTTCGAAGGTGAGGGTCGGCTTAAGCCCCTTTAATGCTGTCAGTGGCACGGTGGATATCGCCTCCATTGACCCAGTGCTTGGTACTTATGACTACGAAACAATAAGCGACGATTCAAATGAATCCGGTGTCAACATTCGTTTTTACAAGGTTAATACGGAATCCGAAACAAATAAGAGATATGTTACATTTAAATCGGTTGACCACAACTTTGAATGCGGATCTGCTACGGAATCTTCAGATTGCGAAACAGATGAAATAACAGGGTACATATGGAATCAAGTGATAAACATAAATAATAATACAATCAATGGAAAAATTAATCATTCAAGCATTGTTTCGTCTTACATATTAGATCCCACACAAGAGCTTGAATATAGAAGTTCCGACGCACTTAAGGTTAAGAACCATGATGACTCATATGCAAACGGGCTATCCAGCATCACCCTTGGTACGAATCGAAATCAGTGTAACTATTCTTTTACCAAAAGTGACTCAGATTCAGGTAATGGTGTGATCCAGTTTACATCCTGCCCATTGACCATTACTGGCTACAGCTCATCCAATGAAAAACAAAGGTTTAATGGGGCAATAAATGATGTATCAATTACATTTAACATCACTGATTTTGATAATGAAGAAAACTTAAAAAATGACCCACGCTTTACAATTGAACGACGATTGTACAGTAGCACTGGCTATCACATTGGTTATTTTAAACTCAACATTGTAAATGGGGGATTTTCAGTTGTTGATTTAAATAAAAACCCATTTACAAACTAATCTCAAAAAATTTATTTCAATTCTAAAAGCCCGCCAAATAAAATATCCATTGCCCACGCTTTGATGGCAATACAAAAAAAACAGATTCATTTGGCCATGCCACACAGATCATAAAATAAGTTTTTCAAATTGCACATTCTTTAACAAGCTAATGCAACCCCATCCGTTTGCAGAATCCTTGAATATTCGATACCATGGCATTATGTTGAAATTTGAACCTAGAACATCTATTGAACAAGTTGAAGAAAGCAATAGTTTTGCCCCTAAGTTTGATGAGCATGGGTTAATTCCAGTAATCACTACTGATTTTGAATCCGGTGAAGTGTTAATGCAAGGTTACATGAACCGCGACGCCCTGCGATCCACCATTGCCCTTGGCGAAGCTGTTTATTTTTCTAGAAGCCGACAAACCCTATGGCACAAAGGAAAAACCAGCGGCCTGGTTCAAACCATCAAGGAAATTCGCATTGACGATGATCAAGATTGCATATGGTTACGCGTAAGCGTCAATGGTGGTGCCAGTTGCCACGTGGGCTACAGATCCTGCTTCTATCGCAGTATTCCTTTTGGCAACCCCAATGCCGAACAACTTGAACTTTCGTTCACCGAATCTGAAAAAGTGTTCGACCCTGCCGAGGTATATGGGGATGCACCCAACCCAACCCAATTGTAAATCGCCCTCATTTTCAACGTTTATGTCATTATCAATCAATCATCCAACAGTATCATAATTTTATGGGCATTTTATTTATTCATGCTTGCGTTACTTTTTTGTTAACTGGGTTAATTTGGGTCATTCAATTGGTCCACTACCCCATGTTTCAGTTTTTAGGGCCACAAACATATTCAAGGGCCATGACATTTCATCAACATCGAATTTCAATTCTCGTGGTTCCCCTCATGCTTTTTGAACTTTTATCTGGCGTGTATTTGGCCCATACACAGTGGGCATCGCTTGCCAGATTTCACGGCATAAACATTGCACTTATTGTGATTATTTGGGTTCACACCTTCGGAATTATGGTACCTTTCCATAAGCGCATATCCATTCAGCTTAATCAATCATTGCTTCAAAAAACACTTAGGCATCATTGGATTCGAACATTCGCTTGGACCATCAAGTCAATGTTATGGGCATCCGTTTTATGGCATTTACTCCCAACCTAATTCAACCCGATCAGATTCAATCACCCCAAGACCTTTTCAATTTTTGTCGTGATGAATTGATTATTGGCGTAAAAAAATCAAAGCACCCATTTCATTTGTGTACTCTTTGCACAGTTATGGATGGGCGCCCCTTTGCTCGTACCGTTGTTTCTCGTGGGGTGAACCCAAATCTTACACAATGCCGGATCCACTCCGATAAGCGGTCTCAAAAAAACAATCATATAATGCAATCACCAAATGTGGCCTTGGTGTACTATTCACCAATTCAAAAACTACAAGTACGTGTTGAAGGCATTGCCCAAATGGTTAGTAATACTAACGATGCAGACTATTTTTTTGACACATCATCGCCGCATTCACAACTATGTTATGCGTTTCCTAAGCCTCCTGGAACTGTTATTGAAGAAAAAACCAAGGAACGGCGTTATCCTGATATCTCCATTCATGATATTGATGCCCACCGAGATCATGCTCGAAAAAACTTTTCCGCCATTTTCATTACCATTCAGTCTATGGATGCGTTATGGTTGTCAAAGTCGGAACACATTCGCATGCATGGGCAGTGCATTAACAATGCGTGGGACTTAAAATTTATAATTGCTTAACCCATTAACTAGTGATTAAAATAGTTCTATACTCAATTTTCGGAGGAAACCATCGAACACAACACGCTTTTATTGGCCTTAAAGATCATTTTATCAGCATCCATCTTTTTTGTTTGGGTGGTTCGGTACGATAACATCATTAAGGAATTTAATGAGTATAATATGCCCTGCTGGTTCAGGGACTTGGTTGGCATTTGCAAATTAACGTTTTGTGGCATTCTACTGTCCAACAATAATGATTTAATTCTTTATGCATCTGGCGCCATGGT
This sequence comes from Candidatus Margulisiibacteriota bacterium, assembly GCA_016779165.1. Lineage (GTDB taxonomy): Bacteria > Margulisbacteria > Marinamargulisbacteria > UBA817 > UBA817 > UBA817. Next base: position 6,419 of record JADHOE010000003.1, read on the forward strand.
AACGTTAATGTTTGCTGCATTCTTAACCCACATCAAGTTTAAACACACCATTGATAAAATGCTCCCCTCGTTAAGTTTGCTAATTATTTGCTCAATTCTGCTTGTTAACAGTTAAGCCACTTTTGAACGTAATTATTGCCAGGATCATATTTTTTTTGCTGATTTTGAATATTAAATATTCGCTTAGTCGCACTATTTCCACATCCGGCAATGTACATCCAGTTTCCAATATTGCTGGCCACATCGTAATCAACAAGATAATGTTCAAATACCTCTGCACCCCGTCGCCAGTCTTGATTGCAGTCATGAATCAAGTAGCTGGCCACCACCTGCCTACCACGGTTTGACATATAGCCCGTCTGGCGAAGTTCATTCATATGCCCATTCACAAAGGGTTCATTGGTTTTACCATTCACCCATGACTCAAACACATACTGGTTATACGTTGGGGGCGCGTCAGCCAAGCCCTGAAGGCCACCAAACGCATACCATTGCATGCCATATCGCTGGCATTGAAATTGAAAAAAATCGCGCCATAACAATTCAAATAACACCCAATACGTCGATTCATTTCGTTTGACCTTTCGCTCGAACAATCGAACCTCATGGGCGATGGTTCGTGGCGATAAAACACCAGTGGATAACCATACCGAACATTTGGTTGACACATTTGGCCCAATGCTTAAATTTCGGGTATTTTTGTAATGCAAAATGGCCTTGGATTCCCAAATGTAGTGGGTTAGGTGGGCCATTGCAGCTGCTTCACCGCCAGTGCCTTGGCTGGCCACATCGGCGGCAGGCACTTGAAACACTTGCTCAACCGACAACGGTGGTTGCACACGTGAGTACTGAATGGATGGTACCGCGACTGGCGGTTCAATGGGCAATGCCTCGCATTGTTTTCTAAATTTAGAGAACGATCGTGGCGCGTTATCGATTGAAAACGGCAGTTGGCTTGGATGAAGCAGCGTGTGATCCCACACCCACTCAACCAAAATGCTGCTTTGATTAGCCATTTGCTCAATCTCTTGTTGCATTTGCTGTTCATACGCCCCAACCCCATGGGTGCCAATAATACGAACCACATTCACTGTCACCATTAAATGTTTAAGCGACGCCCCTACTGATTGATTGGATGCCCATAACGTGCCGCCAACTTCGTTTAATTGCTGCTCCAAGCTAAGCATTGCCCGATGAAGCACCGATTGCCTATGGGGCCCCATGGATGGGTACTCAAACCATGTTTTTTTCCAAAGCGATTCTGGAAATATGACCAATGGCAACACAGGCTCTTTAAATCCTGATGCCTTGGCCAATGCCTTATTGTCGTTCAGGCGCAAGGCCCCATTCATCACTACAACCGTAACGTTCATGACTCAGTTACCCGATCAATAAAAGCATCGGCCGCACGATTCAAGCGCTGCTGTTTTTCAGATGGCATTTTGGCCAAAGTGCTCACCGCCATTCGCATGCGATAATTTTTCTCAAAAAATGATCGGTGCTTGCCAATGAATCGCCAATACAAGCCATCGGCAATATCGCACCACTCACCGTTGCCATAATGGCTCATTTTTCGAATGTAATTCGATCCACATAAATAGGGTTTTGTAGCAAAAATACCCCCATCGCTAAACTGGCTCATGCCATACACATTGGGCCCCATCACCCATTCAGCACCATCCACAAAACATTCCATAAACCATTGATAAGCTTGGTTGGGGTGAACATCACAACACATCATGGTGGACCCCAGTACCATCAGACGGCCAATATGGTGTTGATACGCATGCGTCATGGTGCCATTAATGGCATCATCCAAGGGTAAGTGCCCGGTATCTCCTTTGTACCACGATTGATTCAACAAGCGCGTCGCACCCCAAAAGTTTGCATTGGATTGTTCGTCATTGTAGTGGTCATAAATCCCACGAATGAATTCGCGCCAGCCCATGACTTGCCGAACAAACCCTTCCAATGCGTTGATAGGCACAGTGTCCAAGCACACAATGGCATCATCAATCACTTCATTGGGGGTCAGTAGACCAATGTTTAACAGGGCCGATATGCCACTGTGAAACAACCATGGATCTCGGGTATCGATGGCATCTTCATAATCACCAAAGTTATTAAAATAATCCTGTTTAAACTGATGCCACCACGCCAAGGCTTGCCCGCGGGTAACGGGCAGCCACAAGTCATTGGCATCGCCAATGTGTTCCTTAAAACAATCATTCACCATGCCAATAACATCTAAGGTTATGGCATCACGCTCGGGCAACTGCCTCTTCGGAATTAATACCGTTAATGGGCACTTTTTACGATTATCCGCATCATAGCTCCATTGACCACCTATGGGGCCACCATTTGAATCCAATAAAATGTTAAATCGTTTTCTGGATGCCTCATAAAATGTTTTCATGAAGGGCTTTTTAGTAGCGGCCAAATAGTCTGAAACGTCAGATGTCGTATTCAAAAACATTGGGGTGGCCAAGCAATCAAGCTGAATGCCTTCATTCATACAAAATGTGTCAATCACTCTGCGAAATGACGCATCAACAATATGGCGCACCACCAAGGTGTTTATTCCAGGCGCATTGGCTTTCAAGACCTCTGTAAAGGAGCGGTTTTCCTGAGAATCAAACGGTATATAGCATACATTGAATCCTACCTGAATCAGTGCGTCACGATAATGCCGCATGGCCGAAAAAAAGAATGCAATTTTTAGTTTATGATAACGAATATTGGCGCATAAATCTCGGTGTTCAATCATTATAATTGGGCAATGTTTATCCATGGTTTCCAATGGATAAAACAACTGATCACCTAAAATTAACCGAAATGTGGTCATGCTTGTATTGTACCGTGTTTATTCATACGGTGTCATTCAAGCGAATTTTGCTTTACAAAGCATGCGTTCCCACATACTATATGACTATTATGGCTAGACAAGATGAAATCACAAAGAAAAAGAAACGAGTTGCAAACAACGTTTCTCACTCCAATCGTAAAACAAAACGTACTCAAAAAATCAATTTGCAAACCAAACGTTTTTTTATAGCGGAAGAAAACCGGTGGGTAAAATTAAAAGTAACCACCCGATCCATGCGCAGTATTGCTAAAATGGGTATTTTGGCATTTGCTAAAAAGCACGCCTTCTCGTTATAAATTATCATTAATCCTCTCTAAATCATTGGTTGAGGGGTTATTTTTTAGGCAAGTGAATGGTAAAAGTCGTTCCTACACCAACGGTTGATTTAACGCTTGCTCTTCCACCGTGGGCAATGGCAATGTGTTTAACAATGGCAAGGCCAAGGCCTGTACCACCCATTTCACGACTTCTTGCCGTATCTACCCTATAAAACCGTTGAAATAACTTATCAATATGGGCATCAGCAATCCCTGGGCCTTCATCTTGCACATGAATCATATCCCCGTCATCTGACCTTGTGCTAAAAATTGTGACGGTTGTCTCATTTTTTGAGTATTTAATTGCATTTTCCAGCAAGTTTTTTAAGGCTTGTTCCAACAACCGCTGATTGGCATGAATGATTACATCATTATGGTTTAATCGAATATGAATTTGTTTTTGATCAGCCATCGTATGGCAGTGGTTAACCACCTCTCCAATTAATTGCTCAAGACTTACATCGTATTTTTCTATGGCTCCCCCGCTTGTTTCAAGTTTGGACAATTGCAATAAATCATCAATAATTTGGGTCAATCGATCCGAATGGAGCACCCCTTTTTTGATCATGGACAATTGAACATCCAGCTGTTTTTCTTTTGCAATAATGAGCGTTTCAAACATGGACCTTATAAACGTAATGGGAGTCTTTAATTCATGGGACACATTAGCGACAAAGGCCTGGCGCGTGGACTCCAATCGTTTTAACTTGGTGATATCTTGGGCAATTAAAATGCCCCGAGGCTCTGTTCCATCGGAATAAATTGAACCTGAAATTAATATGGTTTTTCCATTGCCATGGTCGATCTCAATCGGGTCCACATCTTTCGTTTTAAGAATATCCTGCGCAAATGAAAACAATTCAGGATAATCACTCAAATGCATGGTTGCATTGCTTTGGCTTGCATTAAAAAACAACCCAAATGCAGCCTTATTCATTAACACAATGCCCATATGCGAGTCGTAAATAATAAGGCCATTGATCATGTTATTCAAAATCAAATCTTTCTTTTCTTTTTCTTTTGATTGCTTTGCAATAAAGCGGCTAATGTTGTTAGCCACATCCACCAACGATTGGTTTAAATTATTAATTTCACGAATAAACGATTTTTTTGGAGACATTGCATAAAACTCACGGTTCTTTATGGCATTTAAGACAACAATGCTTTGTTGAATGGGGGATGCAATCCAATGCGACATAACAAAGGTTAACAACAAACAAAACACAAACACAATAATGCTGTAAATAATGATTTTTTGTTGGACACGGCCCCACTCATGCCGCAAACTCTCAAGGGGTACTGCCACGCGGTAAAAATGCCCATTACTGGCCAATTTGGCCACATAAACCAGTGGCTTACTTAATGTTTTAGATTCCCTTAAGGCAACACCAAATGGCGAGGTACTGGCCATTCGTATTTCTGGCCGATTAAGATGATTATCCATACCATCAGCGGGTTGATTTGAATCAAATATCACGTGGCCATTCGTTTTAATCACTGTCAACCGGTGCTGTCTATGATTAATAATAAATGCACGTAACCATTCATCATTGAATGCCAAATTAGGGCGCTGCTGGAAAACCCGTTCAATTATTGTTAATTGGTTGGACAAATTCTGAATGGTTTGATCTTGAATATACTGTTTTGCAACGGACGTGGACACCCAAAAGAACCCTGTAATTGCCACCACCAACAACACCATGTACGACCAAAACAGCTGAGAAAAATACCGTATATTAAGCGTCAATGGTTTTGAATCGGTACCCCATACCTCGAACAGTTTCAATGCATGTCGCAGATGCACCCAGTTTTTTTCGGATGGATACCATTAATACATCAATGGATCGGGCCGTGGATAATTGATCGTACGATTGGCATGCATCCATTAAATTTTGTCGGGTTAATACCCACCCAGGTTGATTCATTAACGCACGTAAAATATGAAACTCAGTGGCGTTTAACAAAATTGTTTCGCCATCCACTTGCACGCGCATGGTGGTAGTATCTAAACTTACCCCCCCAGCAGTAATGGCATCTGGGGTTACGCGTTTATCTTCTGATCGCCTGAGAATGGCTTTCATCTTTGAAATTAAAATGGGAATACTAAACGGCTTTGAAATATAATCGTCAGCACCTATTTCCAAGCCAGCAATCACATTGTGCTCCAGGGACTTCGCCGTTAAAAAAACAACAGGAATATGGGATGTTTTGGGTTCGCTTTTAAGCTCTCGACACACCTGAAACCCGTCTTTGCCAGGAATCATAACATCAAGCAAAATAATTTCTGGCTGATGCCGTGTAGCAAATTCGAGTACCGAGTCACCAGAAAAAAGGGCATTCACATGAAAGCCATCGGCCGTTAAATTAAACGAAATCAATTCCGATATATCGGCTTCATCTTCAACAATTAGCACATGGATTGCCTTGGATTTATTGCTCATTTTGAATTTACCAGAAATACAATCGTCATTTTACCAATATGGTACGATTATTTAAAATTATTGAAAAGAGCTTTTCAATTTTAAAAGCCTTGGTTAGTATTGAGTCGTGAATTCAGCAAAAATGCGTGAGTTAAATTGATGACATTAACAAAAACTCTTTTTCAGTTTGTTCAAAAAGAACGAATTTTTTTAATGATTATCGGCTTGCTTTTTATGGCATCGTTCATTGCCCCAATTCCAAATTTAGCCAGATGGCTTGGGTTTTTAATTGCTGGCTATGCGGCCGTTGCCAATGATTCCATTCAAACCATTGGAACATTTATTGCGTCCAATCGTCACCGGCCATGGTGGTTGTTGTGGGCATTTATTGGTGGAATTTTCATTGTTACCACAGCCTATTCGTGGGTTGCTTATAGTGGGGATGTTTCATATGGCCGATTGGCCTCCAAAGGCTTTAGCGAAACACCTGCAGCATTTTCATACCTGCAAATAGCAGCCCCCATATTTTTACTTATTTTAACGCGGCTAAAAATGCCCGTTTCAACCACATTTTTAATTTTAACAGCCTTTTCCACCAGCTCAAAAAGTGTAGCCAATGTGCTTATAAAAAGCCTAACGGGTTATGGATTGGCCTTTGTTATCGCCTTTGTTTCATGGCTATTGGTTAGTCGATTGATTCAACGATTTAGCAAAAACACCCCCCACCCCTATTGGTTTGTGGCTCAGTGGTTAAGTACTGGCGTATTGTGGTCGGTTTGGCTGATGCAAGATGCAGCAAATATTGCCGTTTATCTGCCCAGGCAATTAAGCGCGTCTGAATTTTTATTTTTTGCCATTCCAATTGTATTGGGGCTTGGGTTTATGCTCTTTAAAGGCGGGGCAAAAATTCAACAAGTGGTGGAGGAAAAATCCAGGGTATCCGATGTTCGCTCAGCCACATTGGTGGATTTTATTTATGCGATTATTTTATTTTACTTCAAGCTTCATTCAAAAATTCCCATGAGCACCACCTGGGTATTTTTGGGTTTATTGGCCGGCCGAGAAATTGCCATGAGCATTAAAAAAACATCCAATCAAAGCATGGAATCTGCCATTCGCATGTCATTAAAAGATGCCATCATGGCCCTTATTGGTCTGGCCGTTTCTTTTGGCATTGCCATTGGGTGCAATGATGCCATGCGTCAAGCACTGCTTGGCTCATAACTTACTCAAAGTAATAATTGATAAACTCTTTAACCAAAATGCCACCATCATCCACTAAATTAAACTGATTAATGGTCGCATCACCTTTCCAGCTAAACGAAAAATTTAACTGGCCTTCGGGACTTTTTTTAACACCATCAAGCACAAACGATGCCGCACTAAATGTTCCTCCATCGTTAATTCGCCAAATGCTTTCGCCATCCATGCTAAAAACAGCGGCATAATCAGAAAACATAAATCGCTCCTTTTGTTTCACTACAATGGTTCCCAGGTGGTCTTTTCCATTGGGTCGAAACATGGCCACAAACACTTGCCCATCATCTCCAAATTTGGCGATGCGCCACAAATTAAGCAACCGGCGCTTCTTTTTGATTTCTATTTTGTTAATAATTCGAATGTCCGTAACAACCGTACGTTCATTTTTAAAATCAATGGTGTCAAACAATGCCGTCTCATCAGCGATTTCAGAATCAGCAAGTTCAGGGTCACTCTGCGAAGCATCCAGAACCAAGTCGTCATCAATCGGTGTATCTGCAGAAGATGCGTCATCCGCATTATCAATGGTTACAGCCACTTGATCATCGGTATCTGTTGATCGAAATATATCCTTAATTGGTGCAATTGCAACCCCAATTGCCCGCCAAATCTTTTGTTTAAAAAGCGTCACCAAAGTCATGTAACGTGGCACCATAATGGTGTCATTGGCTTTAAAGACATCAATAATACGCTGGGGAATGTAAGGGTAAACAAAATCATTTTGTACATAGGCATGGTACGCTAAATAGGGGTTATCCCTGACCTCTTTTGGTAGCTCTAGATACAATAACCCATTGTGCATAATGAACTTTTTTCGTTGGTGTTCCGACAATGTATGCTGAATTGCCATGTGCTTGTAAATATCATCGTAGGTGGGTTTGGCATCAAATAGCGCTTGGGTAATGGCTGGGTGACGTTTATACCGAAGCGTAATGTCATTAAACACAATGGGGCGCTTCTTTACCAAGGCCACCGAAATACGCAAATAATCAGGGTGGGAATCTGGGATTGCGGCCATAATTTTTGGGTGGTAGCGTGCCACATGCATAATAAATTCAGGGTGATAAATAACATCGCGTATCATGCGATTTTTGGTAGTGGCCTCTGCTGTAAGTTGCCGGGCATAGACCAATTTTTCCATTAATACATTGCCTTTCGGTTGATTTAACCATGAACACGCCATAATGTTTTTGGCATCCTCATGCCCCATTACCTTTTCAAAAATGCCAGGCTTAAAAAACTCCTTATGCAGTGCGCTCAATAATGCCTGGTTGCACCTGACCTTTTTCTTAAACTGAATCAACCCATCATTTTGACGCTCTTGAATGATTGAGTCTCTTAAATAGGGCCCATACAAATAATTATTTAGTGTCGAATTGTCCATATCCATGGCAAAACCAACGCCCCCCATCAAAGCTAAAAATATAATAATAATAAAAGACATGGATAATTTGTTATGCCCATGTTCAGAAAATTTAAACATCAATTTCAACCAAAAGTGTACACCAAATCCACAAAACCTCCCATATTCTAGTCGCCAATCGCTCTGGCAACGCATTATTAAAATAACACCTTGAATGCTGGAGTGATATTTTTTAAAATAGAGCCAGCCTGATAACACAATGGTTAGGAGACCTTTATGACAAATACCAATCGAATCATTAACTTTAGCGCTGGTCCAGCGGCAATTCCAGAATCTGTGTTACTCGAAGCTCAAAGCAACCTATTTAATTACAAAGGTCTGGGCCTATCTGTTATGGAAATGTCCCATCGATCTAAGGCTTACGATGCCATTCATAACGACGCAATTAACGATTTAAAAACCCTACTTAACGTGCCAGATAATTATCGAATTTTATTTCTTCAAGGTGGTGCATCCATGCAATTTGCCATGTTACCCATGAACTTTGCGCAGCATCAACCCGTGGATGTGATTCATACCGGTAGTTGGACCAAAAAAGCAATTGATGAACTCAAAAAAGGGTACCAATACCGGGTGGTTGCAAGCAGTGAAGACCAAAAATTTTTAGGCTTGCCTGATGCATCCAAGATTTCATTTAATGATGATGCGGCCTACACCTACATGTGCTCAAATAACACCATTTTCGGTACCCAATTCAAAACATTTCCCACCCATAGTAAACGGCCATTGGTGGTGGATATGTCATCAGATATTTTATCTCGGCCACTAAATGTATCGGACTTTGGCATTATTTTTGCCGGTGCACAAAAGAACATTGGGCCATCTGGGGTTACGGTTGTCATTATAAAAGACGAGTTATTGGACACCTGCCACCCCGACGCACCAGTGTTTTTTAATTACACATCCCATGCATCCGCGAACTCCTTGTACAACACCCCACCCACCTTTGGGATTTACATTGCACATTTGGTATTCAAACGCTTGCTCGAGTTGGGTGGGTTAAAGGAGCAAGAAAAACAAAACACACTTAAAGCCAATTGCTTGTACCAGGCCATTGATGAAAGTTCACAGTTTTATTGTCCCGTGCCAAAAGAGGATCGTTCACCAATGAATGTGGTATTTCGTCATCAAGATCACAATGAATCCATTGAATCTGCATTTATTTCAGAAGCAAAAGCGGCAGGTTTTGATGGGCTAAAAGGCCACCGAAGCGTGGGCGGCCTTCGCGCATCCATTTACAACGCACAAGAACTGGCCCAGATTGAACAGTTTTCGACGTTTATTCGAGAATTTTCAAAAAAGGCACTCGTCCATTCGCACTGACGTAGTTAAACACAGCCAAGAGTAAAGCACACTACCAATTGGTGCCGCTGTTTCAGTGTTTGTAAAGCTGACTTATTGGTATGCACGAGCAACAATTCAACGGGGTTATTTGAAAGCACCACCTTGGTGGTTGCTTGAATTGGCAATTGCACCAATGGGGATATGTCCCATACCTCGTTTTGATTAAACGATGCATGCATCAATTGCGGGCATGATGCAATGGCATCAATATCGTCGATTGAATTATGATCCAAAAATAACCACTGCAATTGGTTAAGCCCCTGCAATGGGGCAATAGAACCAATGCGATTATGATTGGCGGACAACCATTCAATATTCTTTAAATGCTGAATGCCATTCAGGCTTCGAATCTGGTTTCTTCCAATATTCAGGTGCCTTAATTCCAACAACCCAGACAGGGCGTCAATGGTTGAGATGTGATTCCCTGCCAAATTCAATTGCCTTAAATGCTTCAATTCTGCCAATGGGGCAATGTCACGAATTGTATTATGAGACAAATTCAAATACCGAAGGTGTTTCAAGTAGCTTAATGGTGAAATGCTGGAAATCTCATGGTTTTTTTCTAAATTTAAATGGCGAAGATTCGTTAACACCTTGAATTCACTCAGATCTGAGATACTGTTTCCAGGTATATCAAGGCGAGTTAATTGAGGCAGCCATTGAAGCGCCGCTAATCCATCGACCTTATTGCCATAAATACCCAATGATACCAAGCCCGTCATTTGACGCAGCACTGTTAGCTCCTCAAGGTTAATGTGTCGGACATGAATATCCAGCTTTTTTATGCTCGTAAATAATCCCAACATCCGATTAATATCAGCGGCTGACAGTTCAGTATCAGATTGACTGTCTTTAATGCATAGGTTTTGTACCGATGCCAAATCATTTATGGTGATTTGGGGCAAGGGTTTATTCAGGTAGTTTGGCAAGGAAATGCAAGATTCACCATTGTTTACCATGAGTGACTCAGACCTGTAATCGTCACCAATGTGAACATAATGAGATGAGAGTGGCCGATTGCCATTGGATGCTGATGTTACCCGATACCGGTAATTGTGGCCAACCTGAATGTCATCATCCTGCCATTCATTAACATTACTAGTGTAGACTTTAAAAAATTTGGACTGACCCACGGCCTTTTGAACCACCATGATATCCGCACCAAACCTGGTCGGTTGCTTCCAAGTCAAATGAACCTTGCCATTAATCACTGACACCTTTGTCCCAATGTGATTGGGGCCAACACTGTATGTTTTTGCCGAGTAAAAAGGGGATTGTGCGTGGCACAAGGTAACAAATACCGCAAGTAAAATAGCAAGAAATAGTCCGTTCAAATGATAAATAAATCCCATGGTTCATGCTCCTTATCTTAAACCAAAGGCACGCAACAATTCATTGCCAGTGGTGTGACCCTATGTCGTACTAAATATCGTCACTAAGGCGCCAACGGTTTCATAGGCTCAGTGATGCACAACACTATGACAAAAAAAGAGATCTTACAAAGGGCATCGATCGGCATGATCGAATCACGCAATGCCACCAATCATGACGATTAAATGCAAACGTCCCAATCGTGCTTGGCACCCCCATCTGGGCATGGCAAGGCCGATTGGGCAACGGCATGCAAAACATGTTCTTAACCCGATTAAAGCGCTTGATATACGCCCGTTCATTTTTAGTAAACTCTTTGGGATAATACATGATGAGCCCCTCACTTTGGCACTCTGTAATCACGTCATAAAACTCCGGCAAGGCATCCAGGTTCAATTGTTTGGCCATTAACACCACAGTTTTTTTGCATTTAAACCTACACAGCTGTTGTTTAAATTCGTCAAAATAATCCTCATTGCATGCATCATTAAACAATTGTTTATGGGGGCCTGGGCACCACACAAACACTGCATCATCTGGAGTTAACCCTGTTGGATCAAGCCCACTAAATTTATGGTTAACCCAAATGCGTGCGGCTGATTTTTTTAAATGTATTTGATCAAGAAGCGTTGGGATGCAAGTGTCGTTTGACGGGGCAATGATATTAATAATATTTGGCAACGACTCAAGGTCTAGGTCTAAAAATTTGGTATTGTTTAATGTAGGGCACACCAAACAATGGGGGTCACATGCCATGCCAACCTTAATGGTATGTTGATAAAATCGGTTCAAATGAAACACGTCTTATTCTACCTAGACTTTATTTTTACTTGCAACCATAATCAGGCCTGACCATGCCCAGAACCAAGGGACCCCAATTATTACGGGGTTGGGGCTGGTGGAATGTGTAGAATTTTAAAGCGGCATCGTTTATACTATCACTATGAAATTTTCATGGAACAACCGAACCCAGTGTGGGGAGTGTGGCGAAGATTATGTTAGTAAAACGGTTTGCGTTGCAGGTTGGGTTGATACCACCAGGGACCATGGCCAGCTGTTGTTCATTCACTTAAGGGATCGCTCAGGGACCTTGCAAGTTGTCTGTGATGAAAATCAAAATCAGGGGCTATACAAAGCATCTAAAAAGCTTCGTTCAGAATTTGTAATTAAGGTATCAGGCACCATTCAAATGCGAACGCCTGCCACCATCAATCGTGCCATGAATTCTGGTACCATTGAGCTTATTGCGACTGACCTTGAGGTATTAAGTGACGCAAAAACACCCCCATTTATGGTTTCTGAAAAAGCGTCCGAAAAAATGGACCTTTCCGTTGATGAAGACCTACGGCTTACATACAGATACTTGGACATGCGTCGCCCTGAAATGCAGCGCAATATTATCGGCCGATCCACCATTATATCCGCATTAAGGCAGGCCCTTGACTCCGCGGGATTTCTTGATATCGAAACCCCGTTTCTAACCAAAAGCACGCCTGAAGGTGCTCGTGATTATTTGGTTCCATCTCGAACCCATCCCAATAAGTGTTTTGCATTGCCTCAGTCTCCACAGTTATTTAAACAACTGCTAATGATGAGTGGGTTTGAACGGTACTATCAGGTTGCGCGCTGTTTTAGGGACGAAGACCTTCGACCTAATCGCCAACCTGAGTTTACCCAATTGGATTTGGAAGCATCGTTTGTAAATGAAAGTGACATTATGCGCGTCACTGAAGCTGCGATTCAATCGGCATTTCAATCCATGGGCATAACCTTAGATGCGCCATTTGAATCATTACGTTATGACGATGCAATGAATCTTTATGGATCAGATGCACCCGATTTACGATACAACATGGCCTTTGGTGATGTAACCGACATTTTTAAGGCATGCGGCTATAACATCTTTAAATCGTTGGCAAACAAAGGGGGGCGAATCAAAGGATTTGCTATCCCGGGGCTAGCGAGTAGCATTAGCAAAAATGTATTGCAAAACGATTTGGCCAGCAAAAGTATTCAAGCGTGTGGCGGTAAAGGGCTCACCTGGATTAAATGCTTGGATGGCAATCAATTTGAATCCAATGTGGCACAGTTTTTTAGCCAAGACGAATTAATCCAAGCCGCCCATGCGGTTCACGCCTCGCCTGGCGACATTATGGTGTTTGTTGCGGATCAGTCGTTGGATGTTGTGAACACCGTACTGGGGCGTTTTCGTGTGATGATTGCCGAACGCTTTAACCTAATACCGGAGGGTATATTTCGCGCATGCTGGATCACAGATTTCCCATTATTTGAAATAAACAATGGTCAATTAACCAGCTTGCACCACCCTTTTACCCAAGCATCATCCCCACTGTCAGAGTCGATGGACACCACTGCCCTACTGGCCTTAAAAGCACGCGCCTATGATGTGGTAATTAATGGGCAGGAAGTGGGCGGGGGAAGCATTAGAATCCATCACCCAAAGGAACAAGCCTTGGTATTTAAAGCATTAAACCTTACCGAAGATGAGATAAATCAAAAGTTTGGTTTTTTTGTAGAGGCCCTTTCATATGGCGCCCCACCCCATGGCGGGTTGGCGATTGGCATTGATCGACTGGCGTCCATTATCCTCAATACGCCATCCATTCGCGATGTCATTGCATTCCCAAAAAATCGCGTTGCGTATTGCCCACTGACCAATGCCCCAAGCGTTGTTGAACAATCCCAATTGGATGACTTAAACTTGGCGTATCAATCAACCCCTGAATCTGTAACAACCCCTGAATGAGACACCGTGCACTGATTTCATTTTCATGGGCCCTTCGCCCATATCGGGCATCGTTTATCATTGGCATTACCAGCAGTATTTGCAACAAAGTATTGGACCTAATGCCCCCATTACTGGTGGCATGGGTCATTGACACAGTACAGGGTGCACCCCCACATTGGATTTCAACCCTATTCCCCACGCAGTCACCTTGGGGAATGGCCATATTTTTATCGGCTTTAGGGGCCCTTATTTTTTGTTTTGAAAGCATTACGCAATGGGTTTACCAGCGCCAATTTCAAATCACAGCACAACACGTTCAGCATGACATTCGTTGCCACACCTACAAACACTTGCAAACCCAAGACATGTCTTTCTTTGAAAACATGCGCTTGGGCCAATTGATCGCCATTGTGAACGATGACATTAATCAACTTGAACGCTTTTTAAACACCATATTTAATGAGCTAATGCAATTGGTGGTATTGTGTGCCTTTGCATTGTTGGTGATGGGAAACACGTGCTGGCAATTGGCATTGTTTTCGTTGGTACCCATACCATTTGTGGTAATGGGCAGCTTGTTTTATCAGCGCTTTATATCGCCGTATTACCAATTAACTCGAGAAGCCGTTGGTGAACTGGTCGCACGACTTGAAAACAACTGCTCTGGCATTGCTGTTATAAAAAGCTTTACGGCGGAAACATTTGAACTTGCCAGAGTTGCCCATGCATCGGCAAGCTACAAAACAGCAAAAATAGCTGCAATTCATATCAGCTCGTTGTACGTGCCAATCATTCGTGTGGTGATTGCCTTTGGTTTTTCAGGGGTTTTGCTCTTGGGAAGCTACTGGGTACTCACCGATGCTGGCATTATTACCATTGGGGAGCTGGTGTTGTTTTCCATGATGATTCAGCGGCTGTTGTGGCCCCTGACACGCCTTGGTGACGTATTTGATGAGGTTGAAAAAGCCAATGTAAGTGCCATGCGAATTCAAGCACTACTCAACCAAGAACCATTGGTGTTAAACCCATCGTCCCCAAAAGCAATATCAACATCATCTGTTGGCATTGAATTTAAGGATGTGAACTTTTCGTACGATAACCAATGCCCAGTTCTAAATAACATTAGCTTTACCATCAATGCCGGACAAACCATTGGCATTGCTGGGTACACAGGGTCTGGGAAATCTACCATTATTAAATGTTTGCTTCGCTTATACGATATTCAATCCGGTAACATTACCCTTAACAACGAGCCCATCAATGCCATTGATATCCAAACCTTACGCCAATCCATGGCATTGGTTAGCCAAGATATATACCTATTTCATGGCAGTATTAAAGAAAACATTGCCTATGCTCAAGAGAACAATGTCAGTAAAGACGATATCATTAATGCGGCAAAAATGGCCCAACTTCATGATTTTATTGAATCGCTGCCAAAGGGCTACGATAGTTTTATTGGTGAAAAAGGGATTAAATTATCAGGTGGGCAGCGCCAAAGGCTCAGCATTGCTCGGGCAATTTTAAAAAATGCACCTGTGATGATTTTTGATGAAGCAACAAGTGCAGTGGATACAGAAACAGAACGGGCCATAAAACAACATTTGGCAACACTAACCAAAGAAAAAACAGCATTAATTATTGCCCACCGGTTATCTACCATTCAACATGCGGATCAAATATTGGTAATCAATAAAGGTAAAATTACTGAAAGTGGCACCCATGACACGTTAATGGCTGCGCGTGGGGACTACCATGATTTGTGGACGATTCAATCAGGGCCCAGCTAAGGCGATACGCCATTCCAAAATGGGCCACGGTATTCAGGCCATGGCAGTGAGTGTGGAACACGGGCTTTTTTTTCTGTGCTGTAGCGTGTTATAAAGTGATAACTGGGTACAATAATATCCAAATGCCCATCGGAATCAATGTCTGAAATTGCTGGGGTGGCAAAGCTGCCCGATGGCAATGGTTCAGAAAAAATTTGGTCAAATGCATTGTTTAAAACAATAAGACGTGGTTCGTGATTGGTGCAGGTAACCAAAACAATGTCATCATGCGTATCATCATCAATATCTGCAATTAATGGAGACGATGCCCCATGGCAATACCCAATTTTTTTACGAAAAATAATATCGCCATTTCGTCCATCAAATACAAACAACGAAGACGAATCATAATTTGGAAAAACCCCAAAAGAAAACACGCTTACAATATCGGAATATGATTTATCCTTGTTTTTAATAATGGCGACAGATGAGTATGTTTCATACTCAGGCCCGACTGTTGCTGCCCAAACCACAGCACCCGTGGCTGCATCAATTTTATAGACTTCACCATCCATGGTAGCTGCGACGACTGCTTGCCGTCCGTTTTCCGCATACAATAACGGAGACGATAATACGCCCTTTTTTTTGGTTGGAATTGACCAATGAATCGCACCATCGTCTAGATTTTGAGAATGAAGAAACCCATTGTGCCGCTCGCCGCCAGACCCATAAATCAATAGCCGCTGGCCATTGATTGTTGTAAAAATTGGGGAGCTCCAACTTTCCCTATCTTTAGGAACCGCATAATTAGCTAAAACCTTGCCTGAACGAGATGACACAACAAACAGTCGCCCGCCAGGCCCCTCTTGATCTAAAAACAGTTCTTTTTGAATTTCGTTAAATGAATAATATTTAATCATATCTCGATGCAATGTCTTAATTTCACACTCAATGTGATTACAGACCCGAAATGTAAACGATGCAGCATCATTGTGTTTAACCAAACCCATTAGCACTTTCTCAATCTGATTTTTATCGTTTGATTCAACCAGCAACGCATTGGTTTCTGGGTCATACATTTTGAAAGTGGATGCCTGATTGGCCAACCCACCTTGAACTACTGCAAAATCAGCAACCCCATCATTATCAAGGTCAGGTAGAATTGATGGCGAGTTAAAGTTGCAAGGCAGCAAGTCAATATCAGGATTTTGTTTTGATAATTGCCATAAAATATCACCATTGGCACCATTCAACATTAATACGTCTGAAAATCGACCAGACGCTGTTGCATCCAATATTCCATCCCCATTTACATCCACTAAAATAGGAGTGGCATATGCAGCTTCAGGAACAATTGATCGCCATAGTCTATCGCCAGTTTTACCATCAATAGCCATTAATGATGAGTCTCCCGATTCACTCCACTCAAACCCTGCCCCTAGTATAATATCAACAACGCCATCGTTATTAATGTCTGTTAATCGAGGTGATCCCACGCCAACTTCAGACGCTTGAACTTGCCAGGTCTTTTTTAATAAACGGGCGGTTTTTTTTGGAGCACTCAGATATATCCCAACCAAAGAAAGCAGTATAATAATCGCAAGAATAACGTTACGATTAATACCATCAAAAAAAGAGGATTTATCGGCTAAGTTTTTGTTTAGTATACTCACGGTTCATGCGTGCAATGTTTTCAACCTTTATTTGTTTTGGGCAAGCAGCTTCGCATTGGTACGCATTGGAACACCCGCCAAAGCCTTCAGCATCCATTTGATCAACCATGTTCAGCACACGCTTTCTTTCTGTACTTCCCTGTGGCAATAATGCCAGGTGAGATACCTTTGCAGCGACAAACAACGATGCCGATGCATTTGGGCATGCTGCAACACAGGCAGAACAGCCAATGCACGCAGCAGCATCGAATGCTGAATCTGAATTTGTTTTTTTAATGGGCGTATCGTTTGCTTCGGGAGCGCTGCCTGTTTTAACAGAAATGTAACCGCCCTTTGCAATAATTCGATCAAAGGCCGTTCGGTCAATCACTAAATCTTGAATGATTGGAAGTGACTTTGCTCGAAAGGGCTCAATAACAATGGTGTCGCCATCTGAAAAAGACCGCATATGAAGTTGGCAAAGGGTAACCGCAGATACTGGGCCATGGGCAACCCCATTGACCATTGCACCACAAGACCCACAGATGCCTTCCCTACAGTCATGATCAAAGGCAATGGGCATTTGATTGTTCAAGGTTAAGGTATCATTAACAACATCCAACATTTCTAAAAATGACATATTAACGTTAATGTCTTTGGCTTTATAAATTTCAAAGTGGCCCGCGTCATCAGCACTTCGTTGACGCCATACTTTTAAGGTTAATGTAATTGTATCTGACATTATTTGTAACTCCTTTGCGATAATGGAACATCCTTAAAGGTTAAATCTTCTGTATTCAGCTTTGGCTTTTTGCCTTCGTTATACTCCCATGCGGATACAAAACAAAAATCTTCATCATTTCGAAGCGCTTCACCCTCTTTGGTTTGATGTTCTGTTCTAAAGTGACCACCACACGATTCTTCACGGTGCAATGCATCAAAACACATCAATTCACCGAACTCCAGGAAGTCAGCGACACGAAGCGCTTTTTCTAGGGTTTGATTGAAGGCAGCGTCACCAGGAATGCTTACATTGTCCCAAAATTCAGCACGAATATCAGGAATGCGTTTGAGCGCTTCTTCCAACCCCTTCTTGTCTCTGGCCATGCCACATTTATCCCATACTAATAAGCCAAGCTCACGATGATAATGGTCCACCGTCTTGGAGCCCTTAATGCCAACCAAGGTGTCAATTTTTTGCTGAATGGCCTGTAAAGATTCCTCAAACTCTGGCGCATCGGTTGTCACTTTTTCTAAAGAATTTGAGCCAAAATAATGACCAATGGTATTGGGTATTACAAAATACCCATCAGACAACCCCTGCATTAAGGCCGATGCACCAAGTCTGTTCGCACCATGATCGGAAAAGTTGGCTTCACCCAACACATGCAACCCAGGAATACTACTTTGAAGGTTGTAATCGACCCATAAGCCTCCCATGGTATAATGCACGGCAGGGTAAATCATCATTGGCGATTCGTAAGGGTTTGTGCCTGTAATTTGTTGGTACATATCAAATAAATTTCCATACCTGGCTTCAATGGTTTCACGACCCAGTTGGTTAATTGCGTCAGCAAAATCCAGGTAAACCGCTAATCCACCGTTAATGCCTTTTCCCATGTCTGTTTGCTCTTTTGCGTTTCTAGATGCCAAATCTCTTGGAACCAAATTGCCAAAACTTGGGTATTTACGTTCCAAATAGTAATCGCGCTTATCCTCTGGTATCTGATCCGGTGAGCGATGATCCCCAACATCTTTGGGCACCCATACCCGGCCATCGTTCCGAAGACTCTCGCTCATTAATGTCAGCTTTGATTGATAGTCGCCCTTTACAGGAATGCACGTTGGGTGAATTTGTGTATAACAAGGGTTAGCAAAATAGGCGCCCTTCTTGTGGGCTTTCCAAGTGGCCGTTACATTGCATGCCATGGCATTGGTTGACAGATAGAACACGTTGCCATAGCCGCCGGTTGCCAAAATAACCGCATCCGCAGCATGTTTTTCAAGCTGACCGGTTAAAAGGTTTCGGACAATGATTCCTCGTGCTTTGCCATTAACAATAACAACGTCCATCATCTCACACCGGGTGTGAAGGGTGACTCGTTTTCGCTCAACTTCTTTCATCATGGCCTGATACGCGCCCAATAATAATTGCTGACCGGTTTGGCCTTTAGCATAAAATGTTCGCGATACCTGTGCGCCGCCAAATGAACGGTTGTCCAATAATCCAGCATATTCTCTGGCAAATGGAACACCTTGAGCCACACAGTGGTCAATAATTTTTACTGAATTCTCTGCCAAACGGTGCACATTTGACTCACGTGCTCTAAAGTCGCCACCCTTTACGGTATCGTAAAACAACCGCTGAACACTATCACCATCGTTGCAGTAGTTTTTGGCAGCATTAATGCCACCTTGTGCTGCAATGCTGTGTGCACGTCGACCCGATTCATGGTAAGTAAATGTATGAACGTTATACCCTAGCTCAGCCAAACTTGCAGATGCAGATGCACCAGCCAAACCAGTACCCACCACAATAATTTTTAGTTTCTTTTTGTTGGATGGGTTGACCAACTTCATGTCGAACATATGCTTTTGCCATTTTTCATCAACTGGGCCTGATGGTTCGTGAGAGTTTAATTTTGCCATGGTTTCCTCCTAAAAGTTAAATAAAATGTACACTGGAATGGAACTAAACCCTAAGGTTATTGCAATGCCCAAAAGCTGACTGGCCATTGTAATTTGATGTTGATTGCGTTCAGACATGATACCGAGGGTTTGAAACACACTTTGGAACGCATGAAACATGTGGAGGCCAACGCAAATCATGGCAATAATGTAAAACGCTGCGTGAATGGGGTTCCCAAGCACATTGACAACCAAGCCAAACAACCCGTAATCAATGCCCTCTATAACGCCAACTTTTTCTGCCAATGTAAAGTCAAGCAAATGAAAGATGATGTAAATAAAAATAATGGTCCCTGTTAATGGCATTAATTGTGTGGCCAACGAACTTGAGGAACGGTGATTTTTATATTTATAATAACGAGCATTTCTCGCTTTTTTATTGGCAATGACCAATTGAATGGTAAAAAAAATGTGCAATAAAAACGAACCTAAAATACCAATCCTCATTACCCACAACAGGCCACCTAAATCATGAAGAAACTTCGCATACGCATTGAATGCTTCTGGGCCTTTGAAAATTAAAAAATTGCCGGACAAGTGGGCCAATACAAACCCCACCATCGCTAGGCCGGTGATTCCCACAATTTGTTTTTTTTGAATGGTGGATATTTTCATATGATTAATCTCCTATACTGTTGCTAGAATTTTATCACACAACGCTTTAACACCGTTAGCCGATTCATTTAATGCGCGCTGACTTTCATCTCTCAATTCAATTTCAACGATTTTTTGGACCCCATGTTTGTTAAGAATAACTGGCACACCACAATAAACATCCTGAAGCCCATATTCTCCATTCATGTAAGCACAAGCGGGAATAAGACGATTGGAATCCAACAATATCGCCTCGGCCATGGCAACAGCCGATGCTGACGGGGCGTAGTAAGCAGACCCAGTTTTTAAGTATTTAACAATTTCAGCACCACCATGCTTGGTGCGCTCGTTAATTTTTTCAATGGTTTGGGCATCTAAAACTTGCTCAATGGGAATACCATTAACCGTTGAATATTCTGGTACAGGTACCATAGAATCACCATGCCCACCCAAGACCATGGCGCGAACGTCTTTAATGGAGCACTTGGCCTCTTCTGCAATGAAGCATGCATAACGACTAGAATCCAACACACCGGCCATGCCAACAACACGCTCCGATGGCAATCCGGATTTTTTCCATGCCAAAAATGTCATGGCGTCTAGTGGGTTTGATACAATCACGTAAATGGCATTGGGTGATAATGCAACAGTTTGCTCAACAACACTGCTCACAATTTTAGCGTTGGTGGCCACCAAATCATCACGGCTCATTCCAGGTTTTCTGGCAATGCCAGCAGTGACGATAATCACATCAGAATTATGGGTTTGATCGTAATTATCAGAGCCAATAATTTGGGTATCAAATCCTTCTGTCGCAGCGGATTGCATCATATCTAAAGCCTTCCCTTGAGCAAGCCCTTCAACAATGTCCACCAACACCACATCTGCCAATTGTTTTTCTACAATGCGCTGAGCAGCAGTTGCACCCACGTGCCCTGCACCAACAACGGTTACTTTTTGTCGTGCCATATCGAATCTCCTTAAAATTAAATGTATGTACACGTATAGTATCTAAAAACCATGGGTTCTGCAATTAAGGCAACCAATGGGGTGGCTTTTTCTATGGTTTTTTGATTATGATGTTTATATGGCTATTTTAATTTTATTTGCCTTGCTTTTTTCAGGCCCAGCATTGGGGCATTCAGGCGACTTTGAGAATGTTGAGCGGGCAATTTCAGGGTTTGGATTCGTGCAGGGGCTATTGCATCCAATTCAAGGGATGGACCATTTGTTGGCCATGCTCTGCGTGGGGTTGATCAGTTCCAAAATTGGCAAACGTGCCATTTGGCAGGTGCCGGCATGCTTTGTTGTGGTAATGGCCATTGGTTGTGTTTTTGGTTTTTTTGGTAGTGCCAGCGCATTCATTGAACCCATGATTGCTGCCTCTGTTATTGTTTTTGGGTTGTTGTTGGTGCTGCCATTTCAAATGAAATTCTGGCTGACATTGCTAACCGTGGGGCTTTTTGCAGCTGTTCATGGTTATGCACACGGCAAAGAAATGCCATTATTTGTGCTACCTGAAGTTTATATCATTGGATTCATGACGGCCACCACAGTGGTTCATGTCGTAGGCGTTGGTATTGGAGAGGTAACCAATCGACTTCGGTTTTCAGCCACTCTATACCGAATCACAGGGATTGCGCTTGTGATTTCTGGCATTTACTTTATAGTCGCTTAAAGCAGCGTTAACACCTGTTCTGGTGGGCGCCCGATGACGGCACGATCATCTGTAACCGCAATGGGGCGTTGCAGTAATATTGGGTGGCGTTCAATGATATCGGCCCACTCTTCAATTGAAAATTCATCGGTTCCAAGCGCTTTATATTCAGGCTCATTTTTTCGAACAAATTCGCTCGGGTGCAACCCTAGTTTTTTGGTTAATTCCACAACTTCATCAGCATCGATGCCATCGGTTAAATAGAGCCTCACGTCCACAAACACTTCCCGTTGTTGCAATAACAACAATGCGGTTCGACTCTTACTGCAACGAGGATTATGGTAAAGTTTCATACCTTAATATTACCCTTATTTTTAAACAGATAAAACGATGCATTGTAACCGTGGTCGTATTTTAGATAAACTTAAACTATCAATATATTGGAGGATACAATGTCACATCACGCAAGCGCTGTCTGGAAGGGCACATTAAAAGCAGGGGCTGGGAACCTGACCTTACCAAAAGCCAACATTCAAACATCATATGATTTTCAATCACGATTTGAAACTGGAACCACCACCACCCCTGAAGAATTACTGGCGGGGGCCATATCCAGCTGTTTTTCCATGTACTTAAGTGCCTTATTTAGCAATGAAAACCTTGAAAATACCCAAGTGAAGACCGTGGCCAAGGTTAGCTTGGATGCCAGCCAAAAGCCGCCAAAAATCACAGCCATTGATTTAGCTGTCGAGGCCCATGCACCAACACTATCCAACGACCGGTTTAATGAACTGGTTCAACAAACCGAATCAGAATGCCCCGTTGCGAATTTGTTTACTGGCGCGACAGTGACCACTTCATCTGCCATTCTAACTGCCGTTTAATTTTAAGTTTTGGGGGGAATGTTCACCAGGTGGGGCCTTAAGGCCCACCAACCTAGTGGGGAGCACGCATCAGCGAGTTATTTACTTATCTTCATCACCCGTTCGTGTGGGTTTTGGATGGGGTGTGATTCCTAATAAACTATTTCAAACGCCACCATTCAAATGGTTACGCTTTACCCAATGAGTGGATTCAAATGCACCGTTTTTGTACCCCGGATGGAGATTCGCGATTTAGATTATGATGAGCACATGAAGATTTGAGGTAAATTAATCGGTGATAGCGTTAACCGTACCGACAAATCACCTAATACTTGCGTAATGATGAATCAATCTCATCAATCCAAGTGATAATTCCTCCCACTAAATTTTTAACGTTCGTAAAACCAGCCGATTGCATGTGGGCCACCGCCTGAGCGGATCGGCCGCCCATTTTACAATGCACCACATAATGGGCATTGGGATCCAAGTCTGGTAATCGTGCGGGTAACTCACCCAGTGGAATTAACATTCCATTTAAGTTGCATGTGTCATACTCATCTTTTTCGCGAACATCAATTAAGATAATATCGTCATTTGCGTCTTGTTTTTTCTTTAGTTCATGAACGGTTATTTCTGGAATCATTGGACAAGGCTCCTTTTTTTATTGCACATTACTGATGATAATCAATGCCACAGTTAAAAGTAAACCATTCGTGTTTACAGGCTCAATGTTCAATTCAAATAAAATAAGTTACAATTCAAACATGAACAAAAAACGGGTGATTGTTGGCATGAGTGGTGGTGTGGATTCATCGGTAACTGCAGCCATACTAAAACAACGTGGCTACGATGTGATTGGCATTACCATGCAATTGCTGCCGTTTGAGGAACAAAAACAATCGGCATGCTGCAACCTTGGGGCTGTATCAGATGCCCGTCGGGTATGTGAAACATTGGGCATTCCCCACTACGTTATTAATTCTCGGGACACATTTAAACAGCACGTGATTGACCCATTTATTAAAAGCTACACGCAAGGCCAAACCCCTAATCCTTGTGTGGAGTGTAACCGGTTTATCAAATTTGATGAACTGATTAAACGGGCAGACATATTGGATGCGCATTATATTGCGACTGGCCATTATTGCAAAATAACCAAATCCAGAAACAGCAACCAATTTTACATTAAAGCAGCAAATGATGAAGGCAAAGACCAATCCTACTTTTTATACATGATCAACCAAGCAACGCTGCAACGCCTGCTGTTTCCTTTGGGTAGGTACACCAAAGCTGAAATCAGAGAAAAAGCCGAATCCTTGGGCCTGCTAAATGCCAATCGTCCTGACAGCCAAGAAATTTGCTTTGTTTCACAAAAAAGCTACCGGTCGTTTGTTGAATCTCGATTGTCTAGCGATCAACTAAAACCTGGTCCAATCATGCATATCGATGGGCGACGTTTGGGACAGCACACGGGCATTCACAACTTTACGATTGGGCAACGCAAAGGATTAAATATTTCATTTCCAACCCCCTTGTATGTGCATCGGATTGACGAAAATAGCAACACGGTGTTTGTTGGTGAAAAAGATGCACTAAAACAGCATCAAATTTCATTGCATACATTTAGTTCAGTCAGTGGAGAACCCATTAAGAATGAAGTGGTTGACGTTAAACTACGGTACTTAATGAAGCCCATTCGGGCCAAAGTGAACCAAACGTCCCATGAGTCGGCAATATTAACCCTGCATTCCTCACACTCATTTATTACTCCTGGGCAATCCTGTGTCATTTATAAGGGGGATCGAATTTTGGGTGGTGGCATAATTGAACCTCAAACCATCTCACTAAATAATTAATGGGGTTGGGCTAGCGTCAATATCGCCTCTAGCCAATCGTAAAACTCGTGCAAGCCGTCCATGTTATTGAATAGGCGATGTTTGTTGGCTTGTATTAACGACTTAAATCGAGGCTTGCTTTTAGAGTCGTTCGCCAATTGAATGGCCAATGCCACATAGGCCTCTGGTGAATCGCATATGTAGTTTGTTGCACCTATCCAGCGATAGAACCCCGCCCCAAATGAACCTTTTAACTGGGAGCCATTCAATGTCACCAATGGGGTGCCTGCCGCCATGGCTTGCAATACTGTGTTTCCACCACCAAAAGGGAACGGTTCAAGCACCACATCAGCCCCTTTTAACAGGGCATAGTAATCGTTGGTTTTGTAGGGCATTTTAAACAATATTTGTGACATTTCTTCCTTGGTTAAAGCTTGGTTTAAGCGATAATTGATAATATTTTCAATGCGATTGAAGCAGATAAGCACCACCACATTATTTGGGCTTTGCTTTACAATCGATTGAATAACATAATCAAACTCTGGCTGTATTTTAAAAAGGAGCACAGGTAAGGCAAACACTTTTTTTTGATTGCAGGAAATACCTAGGTCGGCCAATGGTGTTTGAATGGTATCAATGTCTTCTGGGTAATCGTAACATACAGGAAAATTTTTCAACTGAATGAGGGTTTCCGTGAATTGTGATTGAGCATTTTTGTTGTGAAAATTTTTCCAACTGATGTAATAATCAATGGCGGCACTGCCAGATGTTTCTGGGTGACCAACCCATATCATTTGCACCGGGGCCAAACGCAACATGGCCAAAAAGTAAATGCAAGGGGACAACCCGACCTCGGGATAAATAATTGCATCCACCCCTAACCCATGAATAAATGGGCATAATTCCTCGTGCTTGTTGGATGTTTGATAGTACTCATCCGCACGCTTTTTTATTTGCTTGGTATGGGCATCAATGGTTGATGGTTCAACATTTATAATAATGACATGAAAAGACGAAGAAAAATTCACAATGGTTTTAAAATAAAAATCCATGACAGAGTGCTTGTAAAAATACTGAGAGATAATGGCCACCCGTGGCTTGTGTTTTCTGGGTTCAGTAGTGGTTGGCTTTAGAGCAGGTGGGGTTAATAACCCACGGCTAAATACTATTGAAACTTTTTCTAAAATCTCTTTGTTTTCTTGAGGGTGATACGACAAATAAAATGGTGTGGTTCCAAATGTTTTGTCGGGTCGTTTTGGAACATGGTTATTGGTGATGGCCGCATTTAAAATATCAAGGACATTGCGTCGCTGATTGTCGCGATCTTCGATGGATGGGTAGGCTGATAGGGTTAAAAATGCCGGGCGCAAGGGCACATCTGGGCAATTAGAGGCCGTTAATAATCGGAATGTTTGGTCTAACTTTGCCTGATCCGCTTTTGCAACATAGATGGTTAACAACTGCCAAATGTAGGGCACGTGCCCCGGCTTATGTTTTAAAAACCCTGTAATTAGCACTTCATTTTTTGAGAGCCGTTGGGTTCGTGAATACAGGTAAACCAACCGATCGCAAATCAGCTGATTATTTGGGTAATGCTTGAGCAAGTGCAATAAATCCGCCTCAGATTCAGCCCCCTGATTGTAATACAATCGAACAATGCTGCGGTTAATTTCAATGGGGATGGACGATATTTTTTTTTTATCCGCTTGCTTTAGGATATTTTTTGCGCGTTGAAACTGGCCCAGTTTAATGGACAATTCAAGGTTAATTTCAACCTGCATAACAGAATCGCACGATTGCTTAATTATCGCCTTGGCTTGGTTGAATTTATTAAGGCGAAGTTTAGTAAGGGCCATATATGTTTGGTAGTCCGGCAACGCGGCCTGGCCCGATTTGCATCGATTAAACGCATCTTCTGCCACATTAAACGCATCGCAAAACAAATAGGCCACGCCCGCTAGATAATGCACGATTGGCTCAATGGGCCCATCAGAATTTTCATACACCTCCACCACCCCTTGGTAATCTTGCTCATGAAACCGATGAAATACAATGCGTTTCATTTTTTAACTATACCATAAAGACACCCCAAAATTCCTTAAAAAGCCAGGCCAAATTTACCGATAGTTGATCTGCTTAAAAAAGCACATGATTGTATGTTTAATTTGAGGTAAAACAGGGAATAACAAAAAGACACCATAGCAATGATTTTTTATTAAACAAAACTTGGGACAATTTATGACTACACGTTTAACCGTATTTTTATTGATGATATTATGTTCAACTTGGTTGGCTGCCGCTGTGGCCACCGACCAGACGAGGCAATTGTTGGTGCAAGCCACACTCAATAGCCACTCGTTAACGAAAGGCAACATTGAACTGACCATTGGGATTTATAAAGAAACTGATGATAATGAACCTTTATTTTCAGAGCATTTTAAATCCATACCCATTAGCAATGGGCACATTACAGTTAGCCTTGGGACAAACCCAGAAAACCCAATAGAGTCATCTGTTTTTGAAGATGACAACCTTCGGATTGGGTTTAAAGTTGGCAATAGTGAAGACCTAGAATTTATAGAGTTAAGTGCGGTACCCTATGCGTTTCATAGCGAGGTTTCCGATGCCGCGCAACGGTTACAAAATGAAGAATTAATGAAGTTTGACTTTATTAACAACCGCATTGGGGTGAACAATACTAGCCCGCAAACCACATTGGATGTTGGAGGCACAGTGAAAGCAACCGCTTTTTCTGGGGATGGCTCACAACTCACCAATTTATCGATATCTGATGACAGACTGGTGTGGCTAAAAAACTCTGAAACCCCGACGAATATTTACTACACGAACGGCAAT
Organism: Candidatus Margulisiibacteriota bacterium; assembly: GCA_016779165.1. Lineage (GTDB taxonomy): Bacteria > Margulisbacteria > Marinamargulisbacteria > UBA817 > UBA817 > UBA817. Next base: position 34,083 of record JADHOE010000003.1, read on the forward strand.
GTAGGAATTAGTACCGAAACCCCTGGGGCAACGTTGGATATTTTGGGCAACGCCATTGTTAGCGGAAACCTTACGGTTCGGGGGTTACTCCAAGCAGATCAACTAAAAGGTGATGGGTCTGGAATTACAAACATTAATGCTTCACAAATTAATGCTGGGGTTATTAATGCCAAGCATGTTGTTGGTGACTACCCAGGTATTACGGGCGTTGGAATATTAACATCTGGCACATGGAATGCAACTGAAATAGCAGATCAGTACATTGCCAATCAACTGACCCTTAACGACGCCACAATATCGGGTACAAATACCATTTCGGGAGAATTTAGTTTAACCGGCCATAGCAGCATTAGTGGGGATCACAAATTTAGCATTTCATCAAAGGGGTGGGCAATTACACCCACAGGTGGGCTTACGGTTCAATCTGTAACCCTAAACACCAACATTTTAATTTCAAATAATGCCATTGAGGTACTTGGTAGTAACGGCCTTGAACTATCGCCACCAGACACCCCAGGCCTGTATATTTCCCCAACTGGGTCGGTTGGAGTGAATACCATAACGCCAGCCAGCGAGTTTCATGTAAATGGGGGCATCACCCTGGGATTTAGTCCCAATGGCCAACCCGGGATGATTCGGTTTAATCCTGAAGATAACACATTTGAAGGCTATCGCAATGACACCAGTGGAAATGGCACATGGATACAACTCGATTACAATTCATCCTTTGATTCCCATGCCTTGCATGCCGAAGGGGATGCCATTAAAAATTTAATCTATATTAATTCCGATGGGCATGTAGGCATTGGGGGCATTCCAGACGACGAGATTACCGACCATTTGGTTGTTAGCGGAAACGTTGTTTTTAAAGGATCGTCCATTATTCACTCAAGCAATGACTTGAATATAAAAGGGGCAGGCACCCGCATGATGTGGGTCCCCAAAAAAGCAGCGTTCCGTTCGGGTTATGTTGAAGGCACCCAATGGGACTATGACACCATTGGGGAACACAGTGTGGTATTTGGCAATTCAGGGAATGCCAGCGGTGACAACACAGTAATCGTGGGTGGCATAAATAGCACAAACAGTGGGGATGGCAGTGTTGTTGTCGGCGGAATCAACAACCACATTGACAGTTCTTCATACAGCGTAATTGTGGGGGGTGGGTCAGCCATAGCGGGTGAAGAAAACCAAATTTTAAATAGTACCCTTAGCACCATCGTTGGTGGAAAAAACAACAAGATTACGAATGCCATTCAGTCCACGATTATTGGTGGAGGAGACAATACAGTTAACGGTAATTATAGCGTTGCCATGGGAAAAAACATTACCATAAACCACAATAGCTCCTTTGTTTTTTCTGATGGCATAGCACCACGAGAAACCGGCGCAAATAATCAATTTTTAATTTTTGCGTCTGGTGGGGTAGGTATTGGCCAAGCACCCGAACCTGGCTATGATTTATCGGTTGCTGGGGGCATTAAGGCAATGTTCTTTGAAGGTGATGGCAGTGGCCTAACCGATATTTCAGCCAGCAGGTTGGGTGGCTTTGCAGCAGAAACAACGGCATCAAGAAATAGCATTTATATTAGCGATGACAATGGATTTTTGCCAGCTGACACAGTATCTGGGCTATCAATTATTGATGGGTCAATTACCGGAAACGATATACAGGCAAATAGCATTACTGGTGACAAAATTGAACGATTTTCAATTACTGGTGATAAAATTGAATCTGGAACAATTTCAAGTGATCAAATTGCTGACAATTCCATAACTGCCGATAAAATACAACCTAAGGCTATTTCTGGCGAACATATTCAGGCTGAAAGCATTACAAAGGAAAACATTGCCCCAAACGCCATTCAAACACACCATATTGCCGACGGGCAGGTAACCAACGGCAAGATTGCTCCCGACACCATTGATTCTTCTCGAATTGCAGACCAAAGCATAACGTCACAAGACATTGGGTTGAAAGCCATATCGTCCATCAATATTGCCGATGATGCCATTCAAGCACGCCATATCGCTTATGCAACCGTTGTGTCGGATAATATTGCGGAAGACGCTATTCAAGCTCAGCATATCAATGATTTGGTGGTATCGAGTCGCGTTATTCAAGATAACGCCATATTAACCAACCACATTAAAGACAACGCTATTCTACAACGTCACATTGCAGATAACGCCATTCAAGGCATTCATATTGCCGACGCCGTTATTATTAATGAACGAATAAAGGATAACAGCATTGAATCAAATAAAATTGCCCCCAATGCCATTTTAGGGATTCATTTACCAGATAATGTCATTATTTCACGGCACATTGCGGACCGGACAATATTAGAGCAGCATATTTCTGATGTTGCCATCGGGGAAGATAAAATTGACGATAATGCCATTGTATCAAGAAACATTCAAAATGGTGCCGTAACCAGCGATAAACTTGCCCCAAATTCGGTTGAAAGCATCCACATTTTGGATGGCACCATCACAAGCAAAGATATCCAAGAAATGGGATTTTTGCCGAACGAAATGATTGCAGAAGGTGCCATTGCATCCATTAATATTGCCGATAATGCCATTGGGGGAAATCATATTAAGGATGGGCAAATTGAATCCCTCCATATTCTAGACTTCTCTATTGTAAGCCGCGACATAAAAGATGAAACCATCGATGCCACACGTGTTTTGGCTAATGGAACAATAACCGCAGAGCTTATTGCTGAAAATGCCATTCAAGAGCACCATTTGGCTGACAATTCAGTAACATCAAGAAATTTAGCTGATGCATCAATTCCTTGGGAAAAAATAACCATGGATCCCATTCCCGAAGCATCAATTGCAGACTTATCAATTCCAGGATCAAAAATAAAAGATGGCAGTATTCCAGGTTCAAAAATCGAACCCAATTCAATCACATCCGACAAACTTGCTGACAACTCCATTTCAACAAATGCATTAATTGGTACGCTGAGCGTTGAAAAAGGCGGTACTGGGCTTACGCAAAATCAAATTGACTTGCTTAAAGGAAGTGTTCTTTACGCCAGCGGTGAGCCCGCTCGAATGGCCGGCAACAAAAACCATATCTCTTGGGACGAAGTCAACATGCGCATGGGCATTAATACAGCAGCACCTGAAGCGGCATTGCATGTGGACGGCAGTTTACTCACCACCCAGGGGGTATTTTTTGGTAACATGGAAAACTCCATTAGCTTTGGGGTTGATGGTGATGGTGAAAGCTTTATTATTATTGGGCCTGAAAGCCCCGCCCAATTGAATACTGACGGTGAATCAGAAGAGTCTGGCAATGTAGAGCCCCTGGGGACCTTAAAAACCAGTCAGCTGTATGTTAAAGAAAAGGTTGGCATTGGCATTTCCGACCCTGTAAATGCATTGGATGTAAAGGGCACCATGGCCATTGGGCAAACCTTTGCAGGTGTTCAAGCACCCGCCAATGGCTTAATTGTTGAGGGTAATGTTGGGATTGGCACCACCACCCCAGCACATGCATTGGATGTAAATGGTGCCATTCAAGCCAAAAGCATTATTGGAAAAAGCGAATCAGATTCAACCCCAGGCATTGGCATCCAGGGCATTGGCGGTGAGATCGGCATCAAATCAGTTGGATCAAAGGTGGGCATTGAAGTAGACGCCAAAGAGCAAGGGATTGTGGTAACCTCTGAGGGAAGTGAGGGTGTGGGCGTCCTCATAAAAAATGCGAGCAACAGCTCAGCAATTGGTGTTCAGGCCATCATTAAAAACAGCTCTGGGCAGAACCTAGTTACGGGAGAACTAGCAAAAAGAACATCTGATTATTCGGCTGGGGTTTATGGTTGGGCACGATCACAGGTAGGGGCCAATCACTGGGCAGGGTACTTCGATGGACCAGTTCACATATCTGGCAATTTGGGATTGGGGGAATTTTTAACTGGAGATTTGCCTGATGCACCCTTGCATGTAAAGGGAACGTCACTCTTTGAATCAACGGTTCATGTCATGAATGAAGGGACATCCGATGACTTAGGCACATCCATTGATTGGTCAAGCGGGTCAGTTCAAACCCACACCTGCAATGACGACAGTACAATTTCGTTTATAGATTCTGAATTAACCCAAGGTGGTGTTTATATTTTAACCTTAATTTTAAATGCGCAAAGTGGATGTAGCATAGGCAATACCACATTTAGCGGAATAAAGTGGGCCCAAGGTCAAACAACCGTACGGCATGTGGAAAATGGCGATACCATTATCTACTCGTTCTTTCTAGATAAAACCACAAACACACCCGTTTACTATGGCATTGATGTGGGGTATTCAAGTGGCGGAGGATAACTGGGGGGCGCTATGAATCGCATTCAATGGGTTGGCATATGGTTGTTTTTATTTATTTCTTCATCATTTGCTTTGGCCAAAATGCCCGCAACCTTTGGCATCGATGTATTTGTATCAAAAACAGCTGAGGATGGCCGTCGGTACCCATTAAATGGGGGCTATCATATTACCTTAGAGTTAATTCAAAATGACTCAGCGCAATTTACAAAGTCATTCACAACATTCATAACGGAAGGAATTTTAACGATTGAAATTAACAATGAGGATGGGCTTGACACCTCACTATTCAGAGTCGCACCCACTAAATTGCGACTAAGCATCTCTGCCCATCAAACTCAATATTCATCAATAACTAATACGGGCATTTCATCATTTTCAGAGGGCACTGAAGTATTTGAGCTGCCACTTTATTATGTGACCCATGCCAAGCGAAGTGTGTCAACAAACCGAGCAAAAACATTTAATTCTTTACGTAATTTAAACTTAATACAGTTGGACCCAACCCATTTGACGGTTGCAATAGGAACAACCAATGCCGAATCAAAAATGCTTAACGACGATGAATCCGTAAAACTGCGCATGTTGATTGATGGCACAGTACTAGCCAATGCATTTATTGGAGACGGCAGTCAACTGCTCAATTTAGATGTGATTCGTTGGAAAAGAATTTTAAATCCTGAACGCATTCACTACACCAAAGGGTTTGTTGGTATTGGCATTGAGTCGCCAACAGAAAACCTGCATGTCAGCGGCAATATGCGCCTATCAGAAGATGAAAATATAGCCTTTACTGACCTTGCAGGCGATGCAGACGACCCATTGCTGACCATTCGGGACACGCTGCAAACAACCTTTAAGGGTGAGGCCCCGCTTATCTCTTCATTAAATGCATCAAATATTGCCATTGGAGCGTTACCCGAAGGAAGGCTTGACTTAGATTACCATCACATCACTGGCCTTGGGGAAATTTCCAGTGCCAAATGGAATTCGACCAGTCAAATACAAGACCCTTATATCGCCAATAATTTAACCATTAATGAAACCTCAACTTTCACAAATGGGTCTTTAAGTGGCCGTATTGAATTGAACGGCAACTTCCATGTGGGATCAAATGCCTATGACATGGCCATAAAATCAAGCCATTGGGACTTGAATAATGCCAGCCAATTTAATGCAATTCATGTTGGCGACATTCACATGGAAGACCAACACATTCGTTACGCAGACACCTTGCAGATTAACAACAAAAAACAGCCTGTTTTAAGCATCCACAATAACGGGGCACTGAGTCAAAAAAACAGCGAAATCACATCCATGTTTAATCCAGAAAACTCCATTCAGATAGGAAACTCCACCAATGACGCCTTGGGCACATTGCGATTGAGTAATTATTTTGAAGGTTACACATCAAGCGGCTGGACGCGGCTTGACCAAAGCGGCACATTTACTGGTTACTCGTTGTTTCCAAAAGACAACTTCAGCGCCCCAGTCATTGAAATTGTTAAGCAAGACAATACGGCCAATATTGGGGTCAATGAATCCCGCCCAAGGGATCACCTTACGGTATCGGGAAATGTGATTTTTATGGGCAATACAATGGCTGAAGAATTATCACAACTTTCGGGTGGAAGCTATTGGTTATGGGCCGCAAATACTGGGTCGCTTCGAATTGGGCAATCAAATCTACCAGAAGTCAATGACAGCATGTTTAATCCAGATCGAATGGGAAATTACTCTGTGGCCATTGGTAAAAATGCAATTGCCCAAGGCGATGGGTCCATTAATGTATCCTTTTCAACCGATGAATTGGGGCCAACCAGTGTTAAAGGAAGCTACGGTATTGCTCTTGGCGCCCAAGGGCTTGAATTCAGCAATGCGCATGGCATTGTTGTTGCATCACAACGTTTAACAACCATTCACCCCAATGCGTTATCGTCCATTATCTTTAGTTCAGATGAAATAACAGATACCACTGACTTCACTGGTGAATCATCCATTGTATTAAACGGAAACAACCCAACGACACAATTTAACAACACCATCATGGGCGGACAAAACCTTGCTGCCCCATTGGGTAATAACAGCTTTTTTTGGGGCAGCAATCGGCGCTCGCAAGGCATTCAATCAGAGTCATCTGAACCCATCGATGGCACATTTCAACTATCAATGTTTGTAAAAATGGGAATTAACACAACCTTTAATCAGAATGAGCCGTCCGACTTGGTGGTGGGTGATAAAATTATTGCCTCCAATTTTGTTGGCAACGGCAGTCGATTAACTGGTGACCTTCAAACCAACCATTTAACGGTTAAGATTGGCGAAGAAATCAAGCGAATAGAAACTGCCAGCAAAAAGGAGCCGCAATCCATTTACGTATCGAATAACTCTAAGGCATTACCAAAGGACACTGTTTCGAATCAATCAATCAAAGATGGGAGCTTGGTTGCATTAGACTTTAGAGAAGGAAGCATAGGAAAAAATGCATTCCAGGCTGGGTCCATTCAAGGGGACCGACTTGAACAAAACGCACTAACTGGCGATTCACTGGAAGGGCAATCACTACAGTCCCGACTGTTCTCAGGAATTACTGGGACAAATTTTGAAGATGATGCCATTACCAGTGTTGCACTTGCAGAACCCAGCATATACACAAATCACATCACCAACTCTGCCGTTACTGGCAACCATATTCTAGAAAATCAAGTGAATGCGCCAATCAATAATATTGCACGTCATGCCATAACCGCTGATGATATTTTTGTCGAAGAACTGACGAGTTCACCATTTGATTACTTCAATAATGGCGCGGCTACAGGTGAAACCATTGCGCATGGGGCACTATCAACCACATTATTCGATGATGGCGCCATTGAATCGTCGTATTTTGTGTATGAAACCACAGCTACCCCACCCCAGCCCAACCCACAAATTCAAGAGCATCACCTAAATGCAGCTGCCGTTCGATCCAACCATATTCAAGAGGATGCCCTTGAATCTCGGCACTTTTCAGACCAAAGCATTCACACCAACGACCTTACCCGAAATGCCGTAGAGTCATTCCCATTTAGCGAAGATGACCCCAAAATTATTGCAACCAACCGAACCATTGCAGAGGGACCATTGTTTAGCAGCCGGCATTTGTCAGATAACGCCCTTACCACAGATAAATTTCATGACAATTGCAGTAGCTGTGAGTCGCAAACTGAACGGTTTCAGTTGCAGGGCGATCAAATTGCCGACAATGCCATAGCATTTGACGATGATGATTTAGACGGGACTGAAGGCGATGAATTGGCCGACAAAAGCATTGAATTACGGCACATTACACCAAATGCCATTATTGGACGACACTTAAAAACCGATACTATTAAAACCAGGCATTTTTTAAACGATACGATTGTTAGTAGAAATTTAGAGGAGCAATCCGTTTCATCGAGCAATATTGTCGATGGAACACTAACAATATCCAGCAATGATTCACTTGGAGACTTTGCACTAAAGTCATTTTATGGCCGTCATTTGGTTCCAAAGCTAATTAACGCTACCCATGTATCAGACAATGCGGTGTTGAGCAAAAACATCGCCAATAACAGTATTACATCCAATCATATCGTTGATTTTTCGCTGGAAATGGATGATTTTCAGCCCGGTGCATTTACCACAGAAAAATTTAAAACCAGCACCGTGACATCAGAAAATCTAGCGGAATCTATTTTTGAAGAAAAGCATTTTGGAGAATTTGACATTCCTTACACTAAAATTCTCGATCACTCTGTATCGTGGGACAACTTTATTCCACCACCAGATGGCGAATTTCCAGTGGACCGATTCTCTGATAACTCCCTGGCCTTTTATACACCTGATGGTGTCGGGCAAGCCTTTGAAAATGACATTCTTTTGGATGCTAGCGAAATGATAACCAAAAACAGTATTCCATACGATGCATTCACCTTTAACACCGATGACTCAGGGTACCCATTATCAAAACTAATGACCCCACTTTCAGTGGACCATGGCGGCACTGGTATTTCATCTTTTTTAAAGGATGCTATTGTTTTTTCAAATGATCACCCCACCAATTCAAAGCTCAGTCAGGACCCGTTATTCAAATATAACGATGGCATTTTTTTTATTGGGCAACCCAGAATTCCAAGGGGCTTTAAGGGTCTATTGACCACTGGAAATGTGCTCATTTCAAATGGCGCCCTCATCCTTAAAAAATATTCTGATAACGAATTTACCTTTGCCACATACAATACAGCGGATAATGCCATCCAATTTACCCACCGAAACCCCTTGGATTCAAATGAGTATAATATGATGCTAAAAACCAACAGACTTTATTCAAAAGACGCATTGGTATTGGGGGATGCTGGCCAGGCCAATATGATCGATTTGCCATCTGGATTCACATTTGGAACGACTTACCGCAATTCTGCTCCTCCAGAAAACGGCATGATTGTTGAGGGGTCCATTCAAATTGGCGGCGAACGAGATCAAGATTTCTCATTATTACCTGAAGGGGTGCTATTGAAAGCAGATAATGGGACCATACACGCAACGTCAAGCAACATCGGAATTTTGGTTACAGAATCAACGCCACCCCACCCCAGTCCAATTCTAAGTGAAGGAAGAAGCATTAAGGCCAAAGGAGACACCGGCATCAATATTATCAGCTCGGATTCAAATTCAATTCCGATCAAGGTTGAGCTGGATGCCGATGGCATAGACGAGGTTGTGATCGGCATATCATCCTCATTGGAGCTTCCTATCTTGCCAACGCTAAACGCATCAGCCATTCAGGTCACGCTAAATGCTCAACAAACCCACGTACACACCGGTAGCATTGGCAAAGTCAACACCGAGGCGCCTGTGTTTTATGCCGGCATTTACGGTTCAAGGTCTGGTGAAACATCAACGGATTATGCTGGTGTATTTGACTCGTTATCAACCCAAAAACCACCAACCTTTATGGGAAGCCTAACCAACAAAATCATGCAACAGTCCAGCCATTTGCACATCACATCATTTAAAGCAGAAGGGCCAATTGTGTATCAGCCTCAAACAAATATCATATCTTCCATCGATTGGAGAAAAGGAAACATTGCTGTGGTGGATGTTGATAACAACGATCGAACCATTACATTTCAAACACCTCCAGATAGATCAGCCAAATTACTAATACATGTAACTCACAGCGGGGTCGGCAAACTCAGTTTTCAAACCGCGGGAATAGAAACCATTCGTTGGAAAGATGATTATGAACCAGAACTCACCGCAACCGAGGGAAGTGTGGATTTTGTATCATTGTTTTACGACCACCAAACCAATACCTACTATGGATCGGCTGCCTATAACTTTATCGACCAAAATTAGAAACACTACCCCATCAAGGACACACATTTACTAGACGATCATTCAAAACATTGGTTAGAATGATTCAATGATATCACGATACTCAAGACCCGATATGGCAAAAGTGTGGGACCCCACGAACAAATTTCAACGGTGGCTAGATGTTGAGCTAGCCGCATGCAAAGCGCATGTTGAATTGGGAAATATTCCAAAATCAGCGTACGATACCATCAAAGCAAAGGCATCCTTTAATGTAAAACGAATCGATGAAATTGAAGCCGATATTCACCATGATGTGATTGCTTTTTTAACCTGCTTGGCTGAATCCATTGGCGATGAGTCACGCTTTGTTCATTTGGGGCTTACCAGTTCGGATGTCGTTGACACTGCATTTAGTTTGCTTATCCAAGATGCTGGCAACCTGCTGTTGGCCGACATCGATACACTAATGGCGGCCCTTAAGGAAAAGGCAAAAAAATACAAGTACACCCTCACCATGGGCCGAACCCATGGGGTCCATGCGGAACCCACCACAGTGGGTTTAAAACTAACCATATGGTTTGAGGAAATGAAGCGAAACAAGCAACGCCTGACCCAAGCACTTGCTGCAACTAATGTCGGTAAAATTTCTGGTGCGGTTGGAAATTATGCCCATATGCCCCCAAAATTGGAGGCCTTGGTTTGCTCCGAATTGGGGCTTCAAATTGCGCCAGTATCCACGCAAGTCTTGCAGAGAGACCGTCACGCTGAGTTCATGGCCACACTTGCCATCATTGCTGGCAGTTTAGAAAAAATGGCGGTTGAAATCCGTGGACTTCAAAAAACAGAATTTAACGAAATTTTAGAACCATTCTCAAAAAATCAAAAAGGGTCATCGGCCATGCCACACAAAAAGAACCCCATTATTTGCGAGCGGGTGACAGGGCTATCTCGGGTAATCCGTGGTTATGCAATTACAGCATTTGAAAATCAAGCGCTTTGGCATGAGCGTGACATCTCGCACTCGTCGTCAGAACGCATAATTTTTCCCGATGCCACCATTTGCCTGGATTACATGTTTGGGTTAATGACCAAAGTCATTGATGGAATGACCGTTAATGAGCAGCAAATGAAATTAAACATCGGCAAATCATACAACGTATTTTTTTCGCAACAATTGTTGTTAAAAATGGTTCAAAAAGGAATGTTAAGAGAAGATGCCTACCGAATTGTCCAAAAAAATGCCCATGAAGCCTTTGATGAGCAAGTATTGTTTGACGAAAAAATCAAAGCCGACCCATCCATTAAAACATTGTTATCTGATGAAGAACTTAAAGCCATTTTTAACTTTGATTCATATTCACGGCATGCCGATGAAATATTTGATCGGGTATACAAATAAAAGCCACCGCCTAGTATGTTGAAACCAATTCAAACCAAGGGTCGATAATATTAAGGAGAGTTTACATATGAAAGAAAATAAACAAGAAACAAAATCAACGAAACCAAGAGTTAATGCGTGCGATGTCACTATCAAACAAAGCACACCGGCATCGCAATCATTTACCAGCCGATTGCTGTCGGCCATTAAACAACCTGCATTTTTAATTTTTATCGGGTTTTCGATATTGGCCTTTACAATTGGCCAAAACATGGCCCCAAAATACGCTGTTCAAAAGATAGCCATCGAGGCCCAACAAAATAGCGACGACCAACTCTTTTATACCTACAAAGGCAAACCGATTGTAATTGATAGCGTAACGCCGATTGAATCCGCAACATTAACCAAAGAAAATATAAACACATTACAACGTCAGGGATTGCCCATTCCAAGCGCTGAATTTGTTAGTGAAGCAACAGTAGTAGATGGGCAAGAAACCACGTTAATCTACCAATTAAATACAAAAAAGCACTGGGGCATATGGTCCTTGTTGCCAGCCATCGTTGCAATTGCGTTGTGTTGGATTACACGTGAACCCATTACATCCCTTTTTTCTGGCATTGTGGTTGGGGCATTATTGCTAACACAATACGACATTATTGATTCGATCTTGCTTCAATCCATGGCCACTAAAAGTGCTGCCGGGATTATGTTATTGTACTTATGGCTATTGGGTGGGTTAATGGGCATTTGGTCGAGAACCGGCGCAGCAAAATCCTTTGCTAGCTTAATGACCAAACACATCGTTCGTGGCCCTAAATCTGCCAAGTTTGTTGCATGGATGCTTGGGGTAATCTTCTTTCAAGGGGGCACCATGAGCACGGTATTGGTTGGATCAACCGTAAAGCCAATTGCAGATGAAGAAAACATCAGCCATGAAGAGTTGTCTTACATTGTTGATTCTACTGCATCTCCCATTGCATGCTTGTTGGCCTTCAATGCGTGGCCAAGCTATGTTCAATCGTTCATGATGGTATCTGGGGTTGGCTTTCTTGCAACTGAAACCGACAGAATCAAATTCTTTTTTGCCAGCGTGCCCTTCAGTTTTTATGCCATTTTTGCTGTGCTTGGCACCCTACTGCTGTCATTTGATAAAGCCCCTTTTCTTGGAAAACAAATGAAAGCCGCCATCAAACGAGCCAGAACTACTGGAGAGCTAAACTCAAAACATGCCAAACCGTTATCGGCAAAAGAGTTGGAATCCAGCCATGTTCCAGCGAATTACACCCCAAATGTTATTGATTTCTTTTTGCCATTGGCATTGTTAATTGGGGTTACCATTGGCACTTTTGTACTCATGGGCTCCCCCAATGTTCGTTGGGGCTTTGGCTTGGCATTTGCCGCCGCTTTCTTTTTAGCATTGGGTCGAGGCATGAATTTAACCGATCTAATGGACGGCATTGGCGATGGATTAAAAGGGGTGGTATTGGGGTCTGTAATTTTAATATTGGCCATTACCATTGGTGCCATTGCCAAGGAAGCTGGCGGAGGCATCTATTTGGTAGAAATGTTGGGTAACGCCATTCCATTTTATGCATTGCCTGCCATTTTAATGGCACTCACGGTTGTTATAGCGTTTTCAACTGGCACCAGTTGGGGCACTTATGCCGTGGCATTTCCACTGGCCATGCCACTTGCATGGAGTGTTGCCATGAATGCTGGCATTCAACACCCAAAAATTTTTTTAATGATTTGTTTTGCTACTGTATTGAATGGGAGTGTTATGGGCGACCAATGCTCCCCAATATCAGACACCACCATTTTAAGCTCAATGTGTACAGGCTGTGATTTAATGGACCATGTTAAAACTCAAATCATTCCCGCAGCATACGCGGCAACCGCTGCCCTGGCCTGTTGGACCATTGCAACATTCATTATTGCTTAACCAACGATAACCTGTCCCCAAATGCGTGGGGGCAGGTGCTACATCCCCTGTAAAAACACCCCATATGAATATCATGTTTCACCCTCTTAAACTTATGGTTCGATGACAATGCATAAATCGCTGCGCACCCCCTAAGCACTACTCCATTTGGTTCATTTGAAACGGTCACCTGCAATGGGCGACTAATCAACTCAACGCGAGTATTATTGCGTGTTTAATCGTGCTAATTTGGGTTGCACATATCGGTTCCAAGCCGCCCTATTTTTTGTAGGCACTTTGTGCAAATACGGAAAATGTTCAAAAACATCCAGATGCTGATGCATGGTCAAATGGGGGGCCATCTTCACCCATTGTCCCAACGAAATGGGGCGCATGTGTGGCAACATCGTTGCGACCACTTGGTCTTTCGTTTTTGGTGGTAGCGATTCAAATGACGGGTATTCCGATGATCGAAACAATAACCCTTTCTTGTAAAAGTATGGGGACACCTTTTTTTTATTACGCTGAATGCCATCTGTAATGGGGCTTAGTGTGGTTAGATCGCCACGAAACTGTTTTGGCAATGTGGTTAAGATATCATAAGGCCGAGCCAAGCCCTCATCGCAATTTAAGGATTGTTTTTTTGCAGCCGACCAAATCCAATTCGAAAAGCGCTCATCCTGTATTTTATTACCAAAGGTATCCATCACATACTGAACATCCGAAATGGTCCAATTGATAGGTACCGATAACAAAAAGTCTTGCTGCTCCTGTTTAAAAAAATTAAAGTAACGAATCACATTAAAAAATACAGCCGTATCGCTGGACAAAAACAACGCCTTTGCCTCATCAAAACGGTTAAATGCCACAAAATAATACCCTTGCAAGGATGCATTCACCGCATTGTCGTCAGGGGATGCCTTACCGTTACCATTAAGCAAATGATTTAATAATTGAAATGATGCTTGATGCGCATTGGTATCCCTGGGCGCCAATAACTGCTTATCCCAAAATTCAACCAGCGAATCAAATTTATTTGGAAACAATATTCGCGCATGATAGGCCAATACCATTTGATCAAATAATGGCCAGAATTTATACACATGGGCATGCCGACGTTTAAATGCTCTAAGCGTACCCTTATCACCAGGAATCAATTGTTGGGCCATGGTTATTTTTTCTGCAGGGCTAAAAAAATTAAATATTTCTTTGAGTTCTGAATCCATAAATGGTGGTAGGGGTTTGTAAAACAAGTGTTGTAATGTTTGTATTCGAATAAAAGGTGTTGCATGTCGCATGGTATCTAATGTTGAAATTAACAAGTCCCAACGTTTGTTTTCAAGCATGTAGTCAAGCAACAATGGGTGTGCCACGTGCTTCGATATGGCCAATGGAATTAAGGCCAAAATGGCGTCTGATTCAGACTGAATATAATCATCCGTAGACAACCCATTTACTTTGACAATGCCACACGCCCTTAGATCAGCCGGAAAAACAAACCCCGATGGCGACACCGACTGATACAGTTCCAACTCTTTCTTAATGATGTCACAATCTGGTGACATGGCCCATACGATGTGGCATAGGCATACCAATAACCCAATGAATCTCATCGAATCAAAGGGTGTTGCCAGCCACGACCAAACGATTGCCCTGACACTTTGATAATGGGGGGCGACTGAAATCGCTTGAATTCATTTATTTTTAACCGATTTAATACAAAATCCACATCTGATTTATCGTTCATTTTATACAATTCATAATCTGTAGCATTATGAATCATGACTTGGTTTAAAATGGCATCAAGAATAGGGTATGGAGGCAAAGTATCCTCATCATGTTGGTTGTATGCCAACTCAGCCGATGGGGCCCGGTCAATGATTCGATGCGGGATCCAATTCGTATTGTCATTAATGTGATTTGCCAATGCCACGACATCTGTTTTGAACACATCGCCAATCGGGTTCAATGCACCGCACATGTCCCCATACAATGTTGCGTACCCCATTGCCAACTCACTTTTATTGCCAGTGGTCAGCAGCAATGCGCCTTGCTGATTCGATAATGCCATGAGCATCAGCCCCCTTAATCTTGCCTGCAAATTTTGCTTGGTAAGCTCACTTGGTGGCCCCACATGGTCGTTTAGGTGGGTATCAAGCGCTACCCTAAGGTTTTCAATGGGGCAATTGATATAATGTGCACCCAACCGTCTGGCCAATTCCTTGGCGTCCGCTTTGGTATCCTCACCATTGTACTTTGTAGGCAGTGCCACCAATGTAACACGATCGCAACCCAACGCGCGAACAGCCAATGCGGCAACAACGGCAGAATCAATGCCCCCAGATATCCCCAGCAATACCTCACCGCCTGGCCCGTTGGTACGAGTTACATACTCCCGAATTCCGTAGACAATGGCCATTGTCAGCTCTTGCAAGGGCAGGCATGGCTCGGCCGGTTCAATCGTATCCACCATGCATTCCTTAAAGGCCGGGTAACGGGCGAACTCGCCATTGGGCTCCATCACCATGCTTTGTCCATCAAATATAATATCCGCAAACCCGCCCACTTGATTCACACTTGCAACAGTGGCACCTGTTTCATTAACCACCCGCATTAACCGTTGCTGTCTCGCTGCCATCTTACCTTGTTCATACGGAGATGCGGCAATGTGCACAATTAAGTCCACCCCCATGCCGTTCAACTGACGAACAGGATCAATCCCGTATGGTCGGTCGCTGGCCCAGATATCTTCACAAATTAATAATGCAATGGTTTTCTCCTGCCATTCAAACCCAGCGACAGTGTCGCCTGGTGCAAAGTACCTGGAATCATTAAATACATCATAATTTGGCAAACAACATTTAAAATAACGATGCAAAATCAAGCCATTGGAAATAGCAATAGCGGCATTTTTCCAACCATCATCGGTCCAAAACGGGGTACCCATTACAATTAAGGAGTCCCTGCCCTCGCTTGCCTTTTTCAATTTAGAAATGGCATTATCTATTCGTTTTTTTGGATGATTTCGCAGCCATTCATCTGTTGGCGGGTATCCAATTAAAAATAACTCGGAAAAACATATCACCGAAGCATCCAATCCGTGGATCGCATCAATGGCTCGATCAACGTTGCCTTCAATATCACCCAACGTTGGTCGCAGTTGGCAACAGCTTATGCGCAACGTACAAGGTTCCCACTGGACTGAATGCCCGTCACCCCTTTGGGTAACATTAAGGGCACAAATGGAGAAATGCGTTCGACGCTTCCCCCATCCAAATCCACACAGTCGTCAAGCACAAACTCCCGGGTTGTCCCATCTGGATTCCAACAAGTGACAACAGTGCCTTTGTCGATTTCAACAAAAAATTCAATCAACAATGCATCATCTTTTTTTACCGATAATACCCGCCCAATCTTATCATTCTGTTTTGGAACGTCATGATCACGCCAATCCACATCTGTTTGGTTGGACAAAAAGAACCCCGGCTTTTGCGGCACATTGGATAAGGCCTCCAACTGTCGCACCCCATCGTCAATCGTGGCATCATCGGCTGTTGCTAGGTTCGCATACAAATTAATGGCAACTTTGGCATAATCCTCCGATACCCCCCGTGCATCAATCAACCATGGCATGCTCCCAAGTGCGATCACTTTTTTTTTGGACCTGGCCAAACATCGGTGAAATTGGGCAAACATAAAATGTCCAAATGCCGTATTCAAAAACGTAAAGGTTCGATGCGGCAATTCTGGATCTTCGGCTGTTAAACGAATGGGCAGATTTGGATCAAACTGATACAAATCAGATAAAAACCGACGCCGAGAATATTGAATACAAATCGGGCCTTGAACAAACAATTCCAATGCAGGTTGAGGCAATGCGTCTTGAAAGCGCTGTATCGTCGAACATGGGGTTTCATGATTCAATGTCATTATGGCAGCACCTCTGGTGAATGCACTTGAAATGGCGGCGGTGTTCTGAAACCCTGTTTCGGGGTTAAACTGAATGGCGATATCCGGAAATTTGGCCCTTGCCCACACCATCATCCCAGGGTCTTGCACTCGAAATGCATTAAACACCTTATCCAAGGCTCGTGCCCTTATGGTGCTTTCTATCACCTGCAATTCATGCGATGAATACAACCCATCTAAATTGAGCGCCATAAATAAAGGCCGGCATTTGTCCTGAACATCCTCTATTTCATCATTGCCCCAATCATACCTGTCATGGGAACGAACCGAGCAAAATGGGCAGTCAATGATTAACGTATGAATATCGTATGATTTCAACCAATGGGCATGATTTGGGTGTGTGACATACGTGGATAACATTGTCATTGAACCAATAAACTATGCGCTGGCAGCGCGCCATCAATCCACACCCACTGATTAGGACTCGCTTGGCTCAATGGGTGCCCAAGCAATGATTGCAGTTGAACAGTATGCGAACATAAGTCCGCATTGTTTGGTTGAATATACGATACGACCTCACCATGTTTGAGTGGTTGCTTGGTAGAAACAAGTGATTTCCCGCCCTGAGATTGAACAACAATCCCCATAAATTGGTGGGACGACGAATACCCATTCCAATCATAAGAAATGGATGATTCGTTGGCCGGGCGTGCCAGACTTGCCTGCGTAAACCCTCGGTTCGACACACGGGACAATTGCTGCTTTAAGGCGTCTTTTTTTTCGTAGAATAAGCCAGGATCATCCGCAAAGGCATCAATCGCCAATCGGTATTGCTGGCACGCGTTGGCAACATAAAGTGCCGACTTCATTCGACCTTCAATTTTGACGGCATCCACCCGGTATTTAAAATAATCTGGAACCAGCCCAAGGCCCATTAAGTCCTTGGAATTCATAATATACGTTACATCCCCGTTTGATAATTGATACGAATGACGACAAGACTGAATGCACCCGCCACGATTGGAGTCTCGGCCCGATGCCACATTTGATATGGTGCATTTCCCAGAAAAACTGCTGCACATGGCACCATGAATAAACACCTCGGTTTCAACCCCTACCGCGGTTTTGATGGCCATTGATTCTGCCAAGCTGGTCTCTCGTGCCAAAACAACACGTGTTGCCCCCATGGATGACCACAATGCAGCACTGTACTCATTCATAATGCTGGCCTGAGTGGATGCATGAATGGGAATGGTTGTATGCTCACTCGCCAATGCACACACCCCCAAATCTGAAATAATTAACGCATCAATGCCCAATCCCTGGATGGAGGCAAGAAATGGAATCGCACGATCAATATCGGATTGATGAAAAAAAATATTTAAGGCCAAGTAGACCTTTTTTTTTCGTGCATGGGCAATCTCGCATAACGACTCAAGCTCTGCTAATGTAAAGTTACTGGCTGACTTTCGCAGGCTAAATTGGTTGGTTGCTACGTAAACCGCATCAGCACCATAATTAAGTGCAATAATTGCCTTTTCATAACTGCCCCCCGGGGCCACAATTAAGGGCTTGGTCATTTAGATTTTTTTTTTGATACAAAAAAAACAATCAACAACGAAATCACTACCCCCATGGCAACCAACGACGTGCCAATGGTTTTTGTAATCACTGAAAACACAATGCCTGTCAGCAATACAATGGGAATTTCGTTGAATACACGGCACCACTGTGAGGTGCGTTGAAAAGTCTGCTTAACCAACTGCTTGGCAAATTTGGACGCCACATGCTGGTACCCAAAGAGTGCCACAAGAAGCGCAAGCTTCAAATGAAACCACCCCTGTGAAAATGATTGAGACATCCCAGCCAAATGAAGCCCAATCAGCAATGAAATAATGGCAGAGGGTAACATGATGTATCGGCTTAACCGAATGGCCATGGTACCCAAGGTTTGCTTAACAGACGTATCCGTTGATTCAGCGTAGTAAACAAAAATGCGCCCAATGTAAAAAAGTCCCGCACTCCACGCAAGAACCGCCAGTAAATGTATTGATTTAAAAATTGAGTAATCCATAAGGAAATTGTAGCCCATATTGAACGTGCATTCAATCATCAAATCATTTATGGTGAATGATAGATTCATGCTA
This sequence comes from Candidatus Margulisiibacteriota bacterium, assembly GCA_016779165.1. Taxonomy (GTDB): domain Bacteria; phylum Margulisbacteria; class Marinamargulisbacteria; order UBA817; family UBA817; genus UBA817. The sequence goes on from JADHOE010000003.1 coordinate 53,116, forward strand.
TAATAGGAACTTATATGGCCATAATTTTTAGCCTCATTATATGGATATCTATCGCAGCAAACGCCATCAACCTTTACCCGCTACCGGCATGGGTTACAAATGACTTTCGCATTCAGACCAGCTATGGAATGCATCAATTCAAATCATTGTCTGATTCAAACTTAGACTTAGACCTGCATAAAATTATTGACGTTGGGTTTAAATGGGGCGATCCTTTCCAAGGATTATCATTTGGCATGCAATTCTTCAATCAAGCAGTAACCACACCAATTAATGGCGACATTAACCAAATCATTTGGGCATTAAATACCTTTAAAGTTCGCTGGCTTCACCCCATTATCGACGGAGAATTTAGCAGCATGTCTGGCTTTGTGTCTTTTGGATCTTTTTTGGGAGCAACAACATCCAAAACTTTTTCTGAAACCACGGGCATTACCGCGTACAAAGAACGAAGTGTCTCTGGCTATTTGGCAGATATTGGGGTGGTTTTTGGCTACGAAATGAATCCTGACTGGCATTTGTTTATTCAAACAATGCTTCAAGTCAGCTTTAGTGAAACCTCTCAGTCCTTGATTGGTATTTCGTCACCGGACATTGTTGATTTTTCAGGTGCCCAAGCCGCAATTGGTACCATTTTAAAGTTGTAATGCCCATCTTTATCTCAGTTGGTGAATCATCCGGCGACATGCACGCGGCACATGTCATTCAAGCCATAAAACACCTTAACCCGACCACCACCATATATGGCAATGGGGGCAAAAAAATGGCCGATGCTGGGTGCACCATTATTCACAACGTTGTTAATAAAAGCAGCATTGGATTTCTTGAGGGCCTTGTTAAGGCGCCCTATTTTCTTGGTGTTTTTAAACGAACCAAAGCGTTTATTTTAACCCATAATATTGATACAGTTCTTGTGATTGATCACCAAGGGTTTAATATCCCCCTGGCAAAATGGTGCCATCAACGTAATATCCGAATCATTAGCTTTATTTCCCCCCAGTTTTGGATGTGGGGAAAAAAAAGGTCAGCCATTCAATTCACATCCTATTGCCATAAAATAATTTGCATTTTTAAAGAAGAATTCGAATACTATTCTACTATTGCCCCCGAAAAAGCACGATTTTATGGGCATCCATTGGGGGCCATACTTCCCCCACCATCACCAATAAAAAAAGACATCCTTGGCTTATTCCCTGGGTCAAGGGAGCAGGAAATAGACCATTGCCTACCGGTCATGTTAACAGCCGCCCGGCAAATCATCGCCGATAATCCCAGATTGGAATGTCACATTGCCGTAACATCCTCGCAGGCAGAAACTCACATCAAAGCGATGAGCACGGCCATGGACTGTCCAGTTGTGATTCGACATGACTCTCATGCACTCATCAACGACGTCCAAGCATCTTTAGTGGCATCTGGAACTGTATCATTGGAACATGCCATTTTAGGGGTACCCTGTGTCGTACTCTACAAATTTTCATGGCTGTCCCACGCCATTTTAAAGGCATTTATTTGGCCAAAAATTAAAACCCATTGCAGTGGGTTTGTTGCGCTACCCAATATTTTATCAAAAAAACAAGTTTGCCAAGAACTGTTGCAAAACGATGCATCTTCAAGTGCACTGCAGCAAGCGATTCTTCCATTGCTTGTTGACTCACCCGAACGTACAAGATTAGTTCAGCAGTTCAATCGTGTTCGCCAATTATGTCAACCAGAACCCGGCATTTTTGAGGCCATTGCCAAGGATATCATGGATTCCCCCACCACCAGCCATCCCTCAGGATAACTCCGCCCCATCACTTTTCAAAAGCAGCGATGGCCCGTATTATGAAAGTATGAATTCAATCATTGAGCTTGGCCACAAAACCCTTCGAAAAAAAGCATCGCCAGTTGCCGATGTTTTTTCACCAGAAATTGCATCGTTAATTGATCACATGGTCGAAGAACTCCAGAAAAAAAAAGGAATTGGCATCGCTGCGCCACAAATTGGTGTATCAAAGCAGGTGTTTATTGTGGCCCCCGAGGGTTTATCCGCACCCTATGATTCATTGGACAATGGGCTCGTGGTCATTAACCCCACCATAATATGCAGAACTGAAACGGTTACCTATGAATGGGAAGGCTGTTTAAGCATTCCTGGCATTCGAGGGTACATTCCTCGGCAATGTGACATTACCATTACCTATACCAATTGCCATGGAGAGCTTAAAAAAGAGCATTACTCTGATTTCACTGCCAGAATATTTTTACATGAGTACGATCATCTCATGGGGGTTATGTTTATAGATCACATTGAGAATATTCAAACGGACCTGATTACCGATGGGTTTTATAAAATGTTAAGTGAGGACGACGCATGATATTATCTGACAAAACCATTCGATCACTCATCAAAAAAAAGGAGTTGCATGTATCCCCTTTGACTGATGAACAAATTCAGCCCGCATCGCTTGACTGCACATTGGGGGACCACTTTCTTCGGATTGAGGACGCTGAAAAAACCCACCTGGATTTTGATCATCCCATCGAATACAAAGAAATTGTATCCACACAAATCGTCATTCCCCCACAATCATTTTTGCTCGCCACAACCAATGAATATATCGCATTGCCAAACCACCTTACAGCGTTTGTTGAAGGTCGAAGCTCCATTGGACGAATGGGGTTATTTATTCAAAATGCTGGCTGGGTAGACGCTGGTTTTGAAGGAAAAATCACCCTTGAATTATTCAATGCAAATTCACTACCCATTGTATTAAGCTCTGGCAGACGCATCTGCCAATTGGTATTTTGCCAAATGGACCAAGCGTCTGAGCACCCTTACCGAGGAAAATATTACAAGCAAGCACAATCCATGGGCAGTTTTATTGAAAAAGATTATGAACGCACGGAAAAATGACACGTGTCGCCAGCTGCCCTAGTTGCAATTCATATCAAAGCATTCGTTTAAACGAAAGTCAGTTGTCGTGCATAAAATGTAAAAAAAAATGGGGCATCCTATGCATTCACTGCAATATTGGCCAGCTGGTTAAAAAAAACACACAGTTGGAGTGTACCCATTGCTCAAAACCCCAGTCCCCGTCTCAGCTCACGTACATTATTAAGAATCGCTTGCATGTGGATGCGACAAATCGTTGCCAATATTGCAACAGCCCAACATTATCAAAAAAAAGTTCAAATATCACATCCCGATGCTTTGATCACCCCAACTGTGCCAACCAAGCCCATTTATTCGATGCCCCAAAAAAGCAAGACCCATTGGTTTTCTTAGACTTTGAAACCACGGGATTGGACATTGGCCAAGAATGCATTATTGAAATTGGGGCATGCAAGGTAGATGAAGATGGCAAAGAGTATTTTTTTCAAGAGTTGGTAAAACCCACGGGCCCTATAAAACCAATCATTTCAAAAATCACAGGCATCGACGATTCAATGCTCACCCATGCACCAAAATTGCACTACGTATTGGATGATTTCTTAGCATTTTGTGGGGATGCCAATATTGTGGCCCATAATGCCCAGTTCGATGTTCCTTGGTTGCTGGTCAGCATTTTACGCCATCAATTTAAGGTTAACTTTTCCAAGGTATTGTGCACCTTAAAATGGGCAAAACAAATAGAACCAGGTAAACGGTCATTGGGCGCACTAAGTAAAAAGTACAATATCGGCCATGAAAATGCCCACCGCGCCCTTGCCGATGCGGTGGTTACAAAATCCTTATACGATATTTATGTTGGGTCAAACGAAACCGTCCCCTTTGAACCTGTGGACCGCTACCTGGCCATGTCAGAAAAAATTGTGGCGCAGTGTTCTGATTTTACGCAACCTTAACTTAGAATTTTAAGCGATTCCCCCAGTATTGGACCGCATTTTACCGCTAAATTGACCCGTTATTACCACGAGTCGTTGAATGACCTTCTTTTTTGAGATTAACCGTTATGAATCATTCATAATTTAATTAAATTTAATGTTTAAAGCACTTAAAAAATGGGTATAGAACCATTAGATACCAAAAGGGTGAGGGAGTATGCAAATAAAAAATAATGACAGAATGTTAGGTTGGGCAATTGGGTTAATGGCATTGTTGCTCGTTGCGCCACGCGTGGAGGCGGCATCTTACCTAATGCTTACCGATTTAGGGTCGTCCGCTGAAATGATTCGTCGAGGAAACATTGAGGGGTTTAGCAAAGGGTCAAATGCCATATTTGAAAACCCTGCAGGCTTGCACCATGTGAATGTCATATCAACATCTGTATTTGCATCAGAAATCATGAAAGAAGTCAGTTACAGAAACGTTTCTGTGGCCATTGATTCCAGCATTGGGGCATTTGGAATTGGCTACATGGATGCAGGGGTAGACGACATTCCAAACACACGAAAAAATGGCAACATTATTGAAGCCATTGGTGTATTTTCTTACAAAAACAGAATTGTAAAAGTAGGCTACCAAGCCTCTATTACTGAACAGCTTCACCTGGGGTTGAGTGCCGTCGGATACATGAATGAAATTCACACCTACACAGGCAGTGGATACAATCTGGATGCTGGCTTACTGTATTCATTTTCAGAATTAAATGTATCGTTATTTGCTCGAAATTTAATCCCAACCACCATTCAATACAAAGATACAGAAGACCCTACATATACCGGTGAGGAGGAGTTGCCGCTGCAAGTCATTTTGGGAGCATCTTACCCTTTTGGTGACATTGATTTAATGGGGCAATTTAAGTTTGATGGGATCAACACATTAATGTCTGCTGGCATGGATTACACCCCCGGGTTTTTATTTAACATGCTTACCATATCGGGTGGCTACAAAGAGTTTTCCGTCATGGACACCTTGGCAAGCACCGTTACTATGGGTGTTGGGCTTAACTTATTTGGCTTATCCCTCGATTATGCGTATGAAAAAAGTGATCACTTCGAGTATGACGCAAACACATTTGCATCCGTTGGGTTCGATTTTTAGTCCACAATCATAAGTGAAAATTGGAATAACGGTTAAATTTACGCTTACGACAAAATCCGAACACCGTTATATTCTCCTTAACCAATGCCGATAATGCCGATGCCGTTATTGCAGACTGGCAAATAAGAACTGCAGGCCTGAGTTTTAAAATCAATGGGACCTGGCTCATCATCAAGCGATGCGACAAAAGAAGCACTGGGTAATACGCCGTTTGATTTTTTAACAAACGGCCAAGCATCTTGTATATTGCTGAGGGGGTGTCAATGCACTCAATCGTATGAATCTGCTTGTTTTGCAAACAAACACCAACAGAATGAGTGGCACCCGTTTGGCGATACAATGACTGTCCGTCTCGAAACATTCCTACCCAATTAACCACATGGTCATGCTGAAGCTGCAACGGGTGAATATCCAAGGGGTTCAGCGACAATACTACCTCAGGCGATGGATCCACACGGTACACCCCATCAATATTCTCAATGCGACATTGACGATTGCACCCCACCTTATCGTACAAAAAACCTTGAATTAAATCCTCACTGCACTGGGCAATGCCTTGAATGGCATACTCATTACCATCAACCATCAATCGATGATTTTTTTCAATCAGCAATACATCGTTATTCGATGATACCTTTTTACTTAAAACATCAAGCTGGTTAATTTTTATATGCTGATTCAGCATCAATTTAACTCTAAAATAACCAACGAACGATCATCCGTTGCTTTTTGATATTGGGTATACAAGTCCACTTCATCAAATAATTGGTGGAGCACGGTCCCAATGGGTTCATGATGAAAGGTTTGTATGGACTGAATCAAACGATCTTGACCAAAAAGGTCACCATTGGGCCCCTTAGCTTCGGTAATCCCATCGGTATAAAAGTACAACCGGTCTCCTTTTTCCAACTGAATGGTGTTCTCAACAAATTCCAAATCATCAAACATTCCCAAGAAGGCACCATCCGATTCTAGCTCCATAACGGTTGTTGAGTCGCGTTGAAGCAATGTGTTTGGATGACCTGCCTTGCAATAATGAAACTCATAGGTGTTAATATTTAACATGCCGTAAAATGCAGTCACATGCGTTACCTGTGAGTTTTCTATGTAACGAATTAGGTCACAATTTGCAGCCTGAAGTACTTTTTTTGGTGATGAGTATCGCTTACCAATTTCTGAAAAAAGCCCCGCGCTTAGGGCCATAATCAAAGCGGATGAAACGCCATGCCCAGCGACGTCCCCAATAACAATCCCCAAATATTGACTTTCACTTTGAATATATTTCACAATACCAGGCGACCGGTGTTCTGCGGACATTTGCTCAAAATCTTTGCAAATAAACGAATAAAAATCGCCACCAATGTTATCGGCCGGAATGCATTTTTTTGCAATGTTTATGCCTTCAATGCTGGGGCTTTCAACCATTAGCAACGCTTGTTGCACGCGTTTGGCCATTTTCAACTCATTAATCAAACGTGTTTTGGGCAAACTTTCAAGAAAGTTCGCATTAATTTCCTCGGTTACTTTCTCTTCTTGTTCTTGCAACGACACAATGTACCTGTATATAAAAACAATAAAGAAAAGAAACGTTGCCACTGGGTAAGCAATATTTGGCACCCCAATTAATAAAAATGCGATATTTATAATAAAAAAAGCAACAACAACACCAATAATTGAGATCATAATCAAAAGTATACCAAATGCTGGTGAAGTTTGAGTGATGTTTTTATGCGTTTATAAAAATGTGATTAATCACATGCATATTGGAGGCGGCACCCAGATTCGAACTGGGGGTAAGGGTTTTGCAGACCCCTGCCTTACCACTTGGCTATGCCGCCATGTGTTTTATTTTAAATTGTTTAGTAAAGTCTTACAATAGGCGCCAAATGAATGCCAATTGGCAATACAAGACATCTTTTGATTCAACCAAATTCAACCTCACCCTGGGGGCATTCACCGCCAACTACACCTGAAAAATCCGCAGTTTGGCTGACTTTTCCCTAGGATTTTTCTTGCATTCTGCATAGGTTGATTGAAGCGGCTTTTTTGTGATTTTGGTTAATTGATTCGCTTTTACAAAT
>JADHOE010000030.1 GCA_016779165.1 Candidatus Margulisiibacteriota bacterium
TCAAAAAATGCAGGGCGGCTAAACCCAACCTACAAATTGTAACACCGAATTAAAGGAGGATTAACATATGGCAGTCAACACATTTTCCAAACCCATAGGGAGTGAGTCCTCCGCATTTATGCAAGACATTTATGGGGTTACCTTCGACTCTACCGTTGACATTTACGATGCCATTTTCAAACTAGCAGGTGCCGGTGGTGAAGATAGCACGGTTACCCTACCCACGGGGCAGACCATCGACCTCAGCACACTGGCAGGCATGACCACCTACACCACGTACTTGCAGTTATTACAATCCCACAAGGAACTTATTGATGGCGTGTTTGTTTTCATTAAAAATCTGGAAAACAAATTAGACAATATGTTGGCTTCTTAGCGCATGTTAAATCCAATCCTTCTTGCTGGCGCATCCGCAATTAAACAGCACCAAGAGCAACGAATCAAAGAGTGGACTGAAAAAAAGGGCACCTCTGAGGTGGATTTTTCTCACTACATATCTGAAATTATGGATCAATGGACAATGGGCGATCAGCGCGAAACAAGCGTTGATATCGATACGTTCGAAGGCATTGAGGATATCGATGCACTGCTTTCCAAACTCATCCAGCAAAAACTCAAATCCACAGGTATTTTAAGCGACGCTGGATTCATCAGCTTAACCACCATTACTGAAGACCAATTATTTGATGCACTCAGCGAATTCACGCAGCTTACAGACGATCAAAAAACAACCATTTTAGCCACAATTCAGTCCATCCAAACCAATACCCCCATTGATTTTGAAACCTACACCCCATCCATGTTCACGTTCATGCCCACCGACCCCAGCCTTCAGCAGTATCAGATATCCGAAGACACCTCCCGCCAAATATGGGCGACCCTAAATGATACCCATGTGCTTGATGAGTATGGGGTACTCCAACTGCCTCCAAAATCAGATGAATTGGCATCTGAAGTATACCGATTGCCTGGAATTACCGATGACCAAAAAGAGCGCGTGCTTGCATTACTAAACCGGCACCCTGAATTGTCGTATCACAGTTATTTGGACCGGTTCAACAGTGCCGATGACAGCGATGTCTTACCTAAAGCTGGTCTCTACTTTGCCAACGGCGTCGAAATGCGCCGCAATCAGGGGCTCACCAAAGACGAGCTTGATATGATAAAAATCATTGCTGTTTTGGAATGGAATGTATTTTCTATTTCACTAAAAGGCGCTCATAAACAGAGAACAAAGTCACACAATAACCGTAAAACTGAAAAAAAAGAAAACGAAAAGAAAGATGAAGAATTTTACGAACGATTACGCGCAGAAACCAAACGCAGAGAGCAGGAAAGCAAAAAACAAACCAAAAAGAAGGGGGGGTAAGCATGAGTGATTCATCTGCCATAGGGCGACTGGTGGCGTCTCATGATCCCACGTCGTTGGAATCTCACTATCGAGAAATGGCAAAAAAACGGAACGCAACAGCCATTCGAAAAACAAGCGAATCAAGCAACAGCGAATCCTTAAATAACAACTCCCGTCGAATTCGATCACCCCAAAAAACAAACGATGTCAATAATCCATTTAAACCTAGCCTTAAGCCCATTTTCAAATGGAAAGAAGTGGAAGGAAAAAGCAATAATGAATCATCATTTCATATTCAGCCAACAGAAAAAAATGACACCCCTGGATTTTTAAGCCAACTCCAAACCGCGTCACCAAGCAACCGAATATTATCAATACTAGGGTATAGAATCGATATTTCTCAGGATATTGATCAATTTAAGCAAAAGCTACAAAAATATTATGTGGAATCAAAGTCACATAACCGGCTGATTGGCACCTTTTCTGAACTCAAGTTTGGGCTAATGTCGGCCTTGCTTAGCTTGCTTGGGGTTGAACCAAACACCCTTGAGACATTAAAAAAAGATGCCTTAAAAGCAGCCATTAACGATAACATCCAGGCATTTGAACAAAATGAGTACAATATTGAACTTATCACTATTTTTTCTCAAACAAAAAAAGACAAGGGGCGAATCAAGGTCTTAACCACCCTTAGAAAGCAGCTGATAAAACAAATGCAACAGTACGGCCAACCCGATTTTTACACCAAAGAAACCATTTACGACACCCAAAAAAATCAAGTAAAAAAAATACTTGATGACTTGCTGCAAGAACAACAAAACCTAATGTATTTAAGGGATTTTCAATGACAGACATATCCATTTCAGAACAAGCTGGCATTTCTTACGACGAAATTGATAAAAAAATCAAACAGATTTCTTATTACATCAAGCGCGTGCACCAACGAAACAACGCCATTGATAACTTCATAAAAGCCAATCGAATCGCCACACAAACCACTGCGCCACAATTAAAATTGCGACAAAAAGGGCAACGCAAATGAGCCTCGACCATATTCAAAAACAATGGGTGAAACCAACCCCAGAGCGCGCACCACAAGCCTCGGAGCTGTCATCAGAGCTCGTCACTAAATTGTCAAAAAAGGGCCCTACACCAGCCATTATTCAAGCAGAAGAAAATCAACAAAGCCTTGTCCAACAACTCATCAATCAAAAAAATACAGACCAAACCCGCCAACAGATCACCAAACGCAGCATAGAACAAGCGCAAGAACGAGGCATTATTCAAAACGAGGAGCTGGAGGAAGAAATTAACCGAACCCTCGAAAAACAATTATCTAAATCATTGAACGTTGACGATCAGGTTGAATTATCCGAAACATACAGCAAAAAGAAACCTAAAAAAGATGGAAAAAGACCTCCCGATCCAATGGCCCAATTCATGGCCTCAAAAAAAGCCAACAAAAAAAAACAACTGGGGCTCCAAAAAAAGGAAACCTTCGATGACATTAAGGACACACCCGATGAACCCGAAACAGACACTGTGTTTGTCAAAGCGAATAAAAAAGAATCAAAAAAGAATGTTGAGCAACAAATAAAAATTAATGTGACCATCAACGATGTTAAAGATTACGCAAAACTTTTGTCCAAATATGCCACATCAAAAGACCCCAACACAAAACAACTCATGGAACGAAAAAAACAAGTCTTGCTTCAAAAAGGGGTGTCCACCAGCCAAATTAACCACATGTCGTTGAAGGTGGGGCAGGTCATCAAACAACACATGGTATACGACCTCAAGCAAAAGCTCATTCGATTTCACATGAGCAAAGGGGGTTCAAAACAAGACCAAGTGGAAAGCAAGCTTCAGTTTAATGCAGCCGCTCACCATGCCGAAGCCCAACAGCAAGACCCCAATATCCCCATGGATTTAACCCATACATTGGATCAATTGCGTCACGAGGCAAAACAAGACCTGGGCAACTTTCTGTACGAGGAATCCATCCATCAATTCACCAAGTTTAGTCTAAAACAAATCTCCATTGAAGCCTTTACAGAAGAGCTTTTAAAATTATCAAAAGCCGCCGAGTCCGCCGGATTCCAATTATCAGAAAAAGACCTCACAGAAAAAATAATTGCAGCTGTCGATCATTTGGGTTTGGCAGAATTTAAAAAACCTGATACTCAATCCAATCAGCAGCAAAAGCAACAAACAACGCCACATCAAACCCAAGAAGAGGTGTTGGATGACAAATTGCGTTATTTATACATGATGAAAGCCCTTCACCCATCATTGCGAAAACAAGTCAGCACCTTCTTCAAAATAAAAAAAACCAAGAATGGCCTGATTAAGTTGGGGTTTTACACAGAAGAAAAGCACGAAGAACTTAAACGCCAAGGTGAATTCCTTGCGGTGACCCAATTTAAAGAGGAGCTTCGCTTTATTTTTCGAGAAGAGGCCACCTTGGCCCATTTAACTGGCGCTGAATATGGTGTACTACGAAAAAAGCAAGCCTTTGTCATTACTCAAATTAGAAAAACAAGCTTTTCCATTTCTACTAGGGAAATCAATAGCATCCGAGAAACAGCATATATTGATATGTATAGCCTAATGAAGGAAGAGCTTTTACAATTACAAGAAATGGCTGAGATTCACCAACACGTATCCATTACCAGAAAAATCAAGCACCTATCATTGGTTATTGGCCGAATTAAAGATAGCTTTAATATCCATGATTTCAAAGATTCCGTTCAAAAATTAATTAATGTTAAAGAAACCCTAATAAATGAACATGCATAATAAAAAAGGAGGTCCCCATGTTTAATGCAATTCCCATGATACAAAACTCAATTCAGGCCACATCCGATGCCATGGCCATCTTGTCGTCGAATGCCCAAGCATTCCAAACCGACGGGTTTAAACAAGCCATGTACAGCTTTTCCTCTATTTTCAACCAAGAAATGCATTCTGTCGGTGGAAAGCATGGTCGGTACGGAGGCTCCTACTCCCAAAACATTTCCCAAGGTGTCACACTCATTAACATGGGGTATGACATGAGCCAAGGTGGTATCAAGACGGCACAACCATTAAATGCTGCCATTAGTGGATCTGGCTTTTTTGTATTGCAAGATCCCAATGCAACCCAACACCTCTTAACTCGTGCAAGCGACTTTATTTTTGCAGCTGATGGGTCGTTAATCGATGTCTATGGCCGAAAAGTCAAAGGGTACAAAATGGTCAATGGGGCACCCGATAAAAGCCAGCTGGTTGATATCGTCCTCGATCCAAACACAACCAACTTGGCAGATGTTGGGTTCGAAACAAATGGGGTCCTCACTTCAAATTATGCGGCCAGGAAAGCCGCTCAAAACAACGGCGCCGAGTCAGAAGAAATCCCAGAAGGCACAGGCTTTTACCAATTGGCATTGGCCTATGTTGGAAACCCAGCACACATGACCCAACGGCAAGGAAATACCTTCACCACCTCACTAAAATCTGGCGACATTTCATTTTACGGCGTATCCAACGAAAACGTGCTTGGCAGTGTTATTGGCGGTTCATCTGAATCATCCAACGTTAACCCAGCAGAAACCACCATTGTTGGTCTGCAGCTTCAACGGGGGTACAACGCCACCCAAGCGGCACTCACCATGACAAACCGATTCTTAACCCAAATCATGGAAGTGGTTGGAAAAGCATAGGCGCTATATGGATAATCCCTCCGAATTTTCATCGTTTGAAAATGCAGAAAATGCCATAAAAGAGCACGTACTCACATTAAGTGACACCTATGCAACAACCATTCAAACCATACAGAATGTATTAAAAAAAGGTGCCACCCAAACAAATGTACCAGTGGACGACCAGCGCCTATTTCAAGACCTTCATTCAGAAGGTGAAGATCACTTGCACAACCTGCAGCAGCTCAAAAAAGAACTCAATCAATCCACGCAATCGGATCACCATTTATTATTGGAGGTCAGTGCCGAAGTGCTCAGCAACGCCATTAAGTTTCTACATGGCGTTCCAAAAAAAATCGAAACGACCCATATTCATGGCTCATCTACAAACACAAAGTCATAAAAATCAACTTGGTACCCAACTCGCTTATTGATTACTGGGCATCAACACGTATGGATAATAACTCCCCCATTAAATTGTAATAAATAATTTCATTGCAATGATGCGAAGGCATAAGCCATGTCTATCATTTGATATTTTAAGCGTTTTTGACCATAAATCTCTAAAATTAGACAGCGTTGTAACGCTAGGTTGAGGTAATTTAAACTTGCTTTATCACACTCTAAATCGTTTACAGGTTAATGGGGCAGTTCAAACGGAATGCGTACATTGGCCCTTTCCAATAAGCAACTTAAAACATCAGACAAGAGCCACAATCGATATTCAAGATTATGGCGTCGGCATAATCAGTTAAATGGCAAATGAATGGTTTTTTTGTGCTTTTTAAGAATAAACAGGCAATTCGCGAACCCGAATGACACCATCAACATTTAATATTTGATCAATCACTTGTTGATTTAACGGCTGATCCAAGTCAATCATATTGTAGGCGATATCGTTTCTGCTTTTGTTCACCATTTCAGAAATGTTAACATTTGCATCAGCAATGATTGACGATAAATGGCCAATCATTTTAGGAACATTTCTGTTAACAACAGTCACTCTATAAGGCGTCGATCGATCCAACTTAATGCTTGGAAAATTAACTGAATTGGTAATATTTCCATTCAATAAAAAATCATTTAGTTGATTGGCCACCATCACAGCGCAGTTATCTTCAGCTTCTTTGGTGGATGCACCCAAGTGAGGGATTGAAATGACTTTTGGATGATTCACCAACAATGGATTTGGAAAGTCACTGACGTAGCACTTCACATGCCCGTCGTTCAATGCAGATTTCATTGCAACTTCATCAACCAAACCATTTCTCGAAAAGTTGAGAAGAACAGCGCCACTTTTCATGGCCTCTATTCGCTCCGCATTAATAAACCCTTTTGTGTTATCGGTATATGGCACGTGAACACTAATGTAGTCAGATTCTCGAATCAGCCGTTCCAAGCTCCCAGAAGGCGACACCTGACTTGATAATTCCCATGCAGCATCAACAGAAATAAACGGATCAAACCCCTGAACATTCATTCCCAACGATAACCCGACATTTGCAACCTGAAGGCCAATTGCGCCAAGTCCAACCACACCCAATGTTTTTCCAGATAACTCTGTTCCGGAAAAGGTTGCCTTATTTTTTTCTACAAGCGGTAGTAAGTCATCACCCTCATTTGCAATTGATTGAACAAAATTAACCCCACCAATAATATCACGTGAAGCTAAAATCATACCTGCAACAACCAGTTCCTTAACTGCATTGGCATTGGCTCCAGGGGAGTTGAATACCACAATGCCGGTCTTCGTACACTCATCAACAGGAATGTTGTTCACACCTGCACCAGCACGTCCTATCGCCTTCACCGTGTCTTGAAATGTATTGCCATGCAATTTATGGCTTCGACATATGTAGGCATCTGCGTTATCTAGCTCTGGGCCTACATCAAAGGTATCTAATGAAAATTGTGACAACCCTTTTGTAGAAATGTTATTAAATGTTCGAATTCGAAAGGTATAATTATTATCGCTTTCTAAATTGTGGACTTTTTCTTGCACCACGTTTTCCATATTTCTTTCGTTCCTTTTCTCTTCGGTCCTGTGTTAGCAACCCATTTGCTCGAAGAACACTTCTAAAATCTTCACTTATCGTTAGAACGGCTCTAGACACACCCAAACATGCAGCTTCTGCCTGCCCAGTTAACCCTCCACCTATAACATCAATCCTTAAATCATAAGAATCATTAAGATTTAATAGTGTTAAGGGCAATTGAATCTTTTTTACCAATCGGTCTGAATTCATGTATTCAGTCAACCCCAAGGAGTTAATTTTCACTTGCCCTGTCCCCTTGAACAACCATACCTTTGCGGTTGACTCCTTTCGCCTACCAGTGGCATACATCGAATCCTGGGCAACTTTAAGCTTAGTTCGCTTAACTTTCACTGAATCCGCTTTCTTAGCTACCGTTTCAACTGCTGTTTTCTTTTTAACGATTATTTTTTTCTTAATTTCTGTTGGTTTAGATGCTGTAGCTTCAGATTTTTTGGTGGCTGCTTTTTTAACTGCCACTGATTTTTTTGGTTTTTTATCGTTATTCGTATCAGGCATTATTTAGACTCCATAAATGGGATTGGATTTTGTGCTTGTTGGCGATGGTTTTCATCTTCATAATAAAACACTTTTGTTTGCAATAATCTGCCATAAGAATTTTTAGGCAACATCCCATTGACAGCCTTTCTCAATGGTTCTGTTGGTTTCTTTTCAATAAGTGCACCATATGTGGTTTCTTTCAAACCACCGGGATAACCAGAATGGCTGTAATATTTTTTTTGATCTTTTTTCTTTCCAGTAACAATAATTTTAGACGCATTAACAACAACAACATATTGCTGATTAAAAACTCCAGGTGTATATGTGGCTTTATTTTTTCCCAAAACCATCGACGCAATATCAGTTGCTGCAGCACCTAATACTTTATTTGTTGCATCATAAAGTACCCACGACTCTTTTAAGTCATTTTGTTTTGGATAAAACGATTTAAGTTGCTTTTTTTTCATTCATTTACCGCCTTGGTTTTTGTAATTTTTATAACAAACATCAGTTAGATGCAGGCCATATACCGGTGCTATTGCATACGAACATGGACGATTAATCATAAAATGATCGTTTAGTCTACTTATATTAGTAAAATAAATCATAGAATGCAAGAGCAAACCCACCATATGACGAACCATTTTATACAAAAAAGAATGCCCCGTAATAACAAAAGCATACACAACGACACCATCACCCCTTATGGATGGAAATGTTACGCATTTAAAATCAACATTTAGAATTGTCCGACAATATGATTCCGTATCTGCACCAAAATTTGATAATGCAAAGAAATTATGGGTGCCCATAAAACATTGATTAAGCTCCTTTGACGTTGGAAAGAAATTAAAGCTTTCAGGTAAATACGTAATCGTATTTAATAAGGTACTGGGTATGCAAGAATCATTAGTAAAGTAATACGTGTACTCTCTATAACACACATCAGATAACGCATGCATGCCATTGGTGACCTGATAAATATCACGTATCATAATTCCTTGTGGGATTAATCGTTTATTTAATGATGTTAAAATCACACGTTCGTTAAACTGAAACTGAAAATCACAATGGAATATAGAAGTATCAGCATGAACACCTGTATCAGTTCGCCCACATGGAATGCATCGCAAGTTAAGTTTAAAAACGTTTTTTAGCTCAGTCTCAATCGTTCCATATATTGTTTTATGAGCACACTGCTTTTGAGATCCCTTGTAACCAGTGCCTTGATATGCACATTTAAAAAAATATCGAAACAAGTATTATTTATACAAATTCAAGTAACGACATTGGCGATGCATCGCCTTTTCGAATGCCAACTTTAATAAGACGTGTATAGCCACCATTACGGGTTTCATATTTTTTTGAAAAGGTATCAAACACTTTTTTTATTGCATCTTTGTTTGGCAATAATTTCAGTGCCTGTCTTCTGGAATGCAATGTACCTGACTTGGCCAATGTTACAATTCGTTCAACATACTTTTGAGCTTCTTTTGCACGCACATCCGTTGTTTTAATTTTTTCGTTTGTAATTAACGCTAAGGATAACGATCGAAGAAGCGCTATTCTCTGGTCAGTGGGCTTACTTAAATTTCGGTTTCCTTTTTTATGACGCATGCTTTACCCCTGCCCACCACTTAAAGACAAATCATACTCTTGTAATTTAGAATCTATTTCTTCAGCACTCTTTTTCCCAAAGTTTTTTATGTTATATAAATCATTTAAATCACGTTTAATCAATTCACCAATAGTGTTAATATTTGCTTTCTTTAAACAATTAAGTGAGCGTGCGGACAACTCTAAATCTTCAACGGATATATCAAAGACTTTATTTTCTTTTGCCTCTGGCACATCGATTGCATCAACAGATGAAGGTAACACATCCTCAAAAACAGGGCGTCTATTTAACTCCCCAAACAAACTGAGTCGATCCATTAATATAGATGCCGCATTTTTCATGCAATCTTCTATCGAAACGCTCCCATTGGTCCACAATTCAACTTTCAATTTATCATAATTTAAATCTTGACCTACTCGAGTATCTTCCACCACATGATTCACACGATCTATTGGAGAAAAAGATGAATCAAGAAAAATTGTAGAAATATTTTTCTTGTCTTGGTTTTGATATTCTGATGCTCGGTAACCAATATTTCTCTCGACAACCATAGATAAAGTGACAGTTGTGTTTTTGTTTGTTAGTGAACAAATATGCTGGTCAGGGTTGACAATTGAACAGTCTGAAGGAAGTTTCAAATCTGCTGCAGATACTTCTTTAACCCCTGATACATCCAATGTAATTGTTCGTGTAGGCTCTCCATCAAAAATGTTAAAGACAACTTTCTTTAAATTAAAAATAATATCAAGAACATCCTCTTGAACACCTTCCAAATTATCAAATTCATGACGAACACCTTCAATGGTTAAAGAAATTGGAGCAACTCCCTCAACAGAAGACAGAATAACGCGTCTAAGAGAATTTCCAATGGTTAACCCCATGCCGCGTTCAAGAGGAGACATCTCAAAGACACCGTAGGTCTCTTCATCCTGATCAAATTTTACCCATGTTTTTAAATCCTTCATAATTATCCTCCAGTATTAAACTCGTCTTGGTTTTTTTGGCCGACAGCCATTATGAGGCATTGGTGTTTTATCTGTAATAGATCGAATAACCAATCCTGCAGATTGCAATGCTCGAATTGCAGTCTCGCGACCTGGGCCTGGGCCTCTAACAATTACATCAACTTCCAACACGCCCATTTCAGACACTATTTGACCAGCTTGCT
The DNA here is from genome assembly GCA_016779165.1 of Candidatus Margulisiibacteriota bacterium. Classification (GTDB taxonomy): domain Bacteria; phylum Margulisbacteria; class Marinamargulisbacteria; order UBA817; family UBA817; genus UBA817. Next base: position 10,352 of record JADHOE010000030.1, read on the forward strand.
CAGCCGCCTGCTGTGCAGCGAATGGCGTCCCCTTTTTACTTCCCTTGAAACCCAACATTCCAGTTGATGCCCAGGATAACACATGCCCTGATGTATCAGTTATTGATACTATAGTATTATTAAATGTCGACTTTACGTGAGCAACACCAACTAAAACTTTTCTGGCTTGCTGTTTCTTTTTAACTGTCATCTATCCAATCCTCCTACGCAGCCTTTTTCTTACCAGCAACGGCTACTTTTTTGCCTTTACGCTTTGTTCTTGCATTTGTATGTGTTCTTTGGCCCCTAACAGGCAGGTTTGCCTTATGCCGCTTCCCTTGCAAACAATTGATCTCTTGCTTTCTCAAAATCGCACGCCGTTCAGCAAGTCTCAAATCACCCTCAACCTGAAATGTTCTTACCTTTTCACGAATAGTTACAATTTCACTTTCAGTTAAATCCTTAACTCTCTTTGAAGGATCTAACCCACAATCATCGACAATTTTTTTTGAAATTACCGGACCAACACCAAATATATAAGTTAATGCAATAATTAACCGCTTATCCTTGGGCAAATCTACTCCAACTATACGTGCCATATCGTCTTCTCCTAACCTTGCTTTTGTTTATGCTTTGGATTTTCACAAATTACCATTACTCGCCCATGACGACGAATGGTTCTACACTTTTCACACATTTTTTTTACTGATGATCTGGTTTTCATAAATTCCTCATATTCTTTAAATTACTGATTCATGTTAATCAATCGCATATTAAATTTATAATGTATATCTAAATTAGAAATTAGGCAATGGTTTCTATTAAATTTACGCCCCTTTTAATGTTAAAATATCAACACCATCATCTGTGATTAATATTGTATTCTCATAATGAGCCGATTTTTTACCATCCTCGGTTACAATTGTCCACTCATCATCCAGGGTTTCTATTCCAGGCAACCCTAAATTAACCATTGGTTCAATGGCGAATGTCATTCCGGATTTAAGCAACATGCCCGCACCTTTTTTCCCGTAATTCGGAATCAAAGGCTCCTCGTGTAGCGACGAACCAATCCCGTGGCTGTACAAATCTTTTACTATTGTTAACCCCTTGGATTCTACATATTGTTGGATTCCAAATGAAATATCGCCCAAACGTGATCCGGCTCGAATCCCCTCCATGGATTTAAAAAAAGCATCTTGCGTTACTTGTACCAAATGTCTATCTTCTTCTGATACATTCCCAATTAGAAAGGTTCTGGCCGCATCTGCATAAAAACCATCCCGTTTAACACCAATATCTATAGAAACAATATCCCCATCAAAAAAAACTTTGTGGTCATACGGTATTCCGTGAACAATTTCTTCATTTTTTGAAATGCATGTTGAATATTTATAGCCCCTGTAACCTAAAAAACCAGGATCAGCTCCCTGTGAGATAATATATGTTTTGGCCAACTGATCTATATAACCTGCAGTAACCCCTTCCTTAATATGTTCAGAGATACATGCAAAAGTATCGGCGAGAATACATCCAGCAGCAGACATCGCGTTTATTTGATTGGTAGTCATCCGCCTAAAGCAATCTCTGATTGGACCAATTGATCCATTTGTTCATGTATATCCGCAATACTTTTTGAGCAGTCAATCTGATAAATTATTGAACGATAATGTAAAATTAAAGGTGCCGTTTCCTTTTGAAACACTTCAAAACGGTACCTTACCTTTTCTTCACTATCATCATCCCTTTGAACCAAATAAGGGTGGGCATCTTTCGGTGCAGGGTTAAACACTTTATGATAAACCTTATTATTTCTAGAATCGACTTGTCGCCCAGAAATCCGAATGATTGAGTCCTCCAAAGACAAATCAAATTGAACAAGTGCTTTTAAGTTAAGACTCATGGATTTAATCAATGAATCGAGCGCCATGGCTTGATCAATGGTTCTTGGAAATCCATCAAAAACAATACCGGGAATACTGGTGTCTTTAGACACTTCAGATAAATGACCTTTAATAATAGCAATAATAATCTTATCTGGAACCAAGTCACCCTTGGTAATGATTGATTGAACATTTTTCCCCATTTCTGAACCAGATTTAACCTCTGCGCGTAACAAGTCACCGGTTGATATATGGCTAAAGTTAAATGAAGATATTAAGTACTGTGCCTGAGTTCCTTTACCTGATCCAGCTGGACCTAAAAAAATAAACAGATCCATTAATTAACCATTCCTTCGTATTCTTTTTGAAGAATAAAGCTATCAATCTGCTTAAGTAGATCCAAGGAAACTCCCACAATAATAAGCAATGCGGTTCCACCCAATCCCATAAAGCTATTTACATTGGTGGATGCAGCAGCAATTATTGGTAATAATGCAATTATTGATAGAAATACGGCGCCAAAGAATGTTAATTTAGTAACTATTGACTCCAAATATTGCTCTGTCGGTTTACCGGGACGGACGCCCATAATAAAGCCCCCATATTTTTTAATGTTTTGAGAAAGCTCAACGGGGCTAAATGATATGGCAGTATAAAAATAAGTAAAGAAAAATATAAGGATACAAAAGAATCCATTGTATAGAACACCGTCATAGGCGTAATAACGAGCAAAAAATGTTTGAACTGCATCAACCGGTATAAAGCTAGAGATTACCAAAGGAAACTGAAGTAATGCTGATGCAAATATAATGGGCAAAACACCACCTTGAATTAAACGAAGTGGTATGAATGTGGACTGACCTCCGTACATTTTTCGACCAACAATTCGTTTGGCATACTGAACATTAATCTTTCGTTGAGCTTCCTGAATAACAACGATAGCAACAATTATAAAAATAAGAACAGATACTAAAAAGAGGACACTTAAAGGATTTGCACCAGATTGAACAAGGCCAACCGTATTTTTTATGTAAAATGGCATTTGGGAAATAATTCCAACAAAAATTAGCAATGAAGCGCCATTGCCAATTCCATTTTCAGTCATCAGTTCACCCATATACATAACTAGACATGCCCCAGCAACCAGCCCAACCATGGAATAAACAAAGAAAAAAGGATAAGAAAAATTAATCAAAACAAATGATTTAAACCCTACAGTTATTACAAGTCCTTGTATGACAGCTAAACCAACAGTTAAATATCTGGTCCACTGAGAAATACGCTTCCTTCCAGATTCACCCTCCTCCATGATAGATTTCAGCTCAGGAAGAACGAATGACATTAATTGCATAATAATTGAAGCATTAATATAAGGTAATATACCTAATGCAAATAAAGAAAATCTGCTAAGTGAACCACCAGAAAATAAATCAATAAAGGATATAAGGCTATTCGAACTTACTAAATTATTAAGACTAGTTAGGTCAATTCCAGAAATTGGAATATGAGATCCCATTCTATAGAAAAAGAGCATAATCAAAGAAAATAAAATCTTTCTTTGTAAATCCTTGTACTTAAATACAGAGAAAAAACGATGCATTAATTTACAATGACAACTTCAGTATTAGACGATGCAAGCTGTTTAGCCAATGAGTGAGATATCGCATTTGTTTCTAAACGTTTAATCTTAAAGCCATCAGGTAATTGACCAACAAATTTTACTGGAACATTTTTCTTAATTAAATTAAGCTCAGATAATGTTTTTAAATCAATAAATTCATCAAAGTAAGACAAATTAACTCGATTGATGTTAATCACAGAATAGACTTTTTTAAATTGATTAGTGAATCCACGTTTTTTAGGGATACGCTTGTATAACGGATTTTGACCACCCTCAAATCCAGGCCGTCTTGAGTAACCAGACCTAGACTTTTGGCCTTTATGTCCTCGGCCACATTCACCACCCCATCCGGATGCATTTACTCTTCCAACTCTATTTATAGACTTTGTAGAGTTTTTGAAAGGAGATAAGGTATTTAATGAGAATGTG